>DXBS01000012.1 GCA_019116405.1 Candidatus Gallimonas intestinigallinarum
GCGGAGAGCGCAAGGACTATGGCCCTTGCGCTTTTACTTTTCTAAAACCACAATTCAATATCATGCCAATCGGCATAAGGGAGATAACGAACATCGGAAAGATGGAACGTGTCTGGCTTATGCCGGTAGCGAACTGTCTTTCCTATTGAATTATTTGAGGAGGAAAAATGACAGTCGCGGAAAAAAAGAATAAGTTTAATTTATCGAAAGAAGAGAAAGAATATGAGCAATTTATAAATTCTCTTGTAGACATAATAAGAAAATATGGCATGGAATTTATAAAGGAGTGAATGTATGTACAGAGAAGGAAAAAAATGTATCCTTTATCCAAGAGTAAGTACCGAAATGCAGGTGGATGGTTATAGCCTTGAAGGGCAAAAAACAAGCCTGAAAAAATTTGCCGAAAGGGAAGAAATGCAGATTGTTGGCATCTATGAAGATGCAGGCAAATCTGGTAAATCAATAGAAGGACGTCCGGCATTCAAAAAAATGCTGGCCGATATAAAAGATGGATTAGAAGTGGATTATATCCTTGTATATAAATTGTCAAGGTTTGGCCGTAATGCAGCAGATATATTAAACTCATTGGAGTTTGTACAATCTTATGGAGTTAATTTATTGTGCATAGAAGAAGGTATTGATTCTTCTCAGGCAAGCGGAAAACTTCTTATATCAGTTCTATCAGCAGTCGCAGAAATAGAGCGAGAAAATATCCTTGAACAAACGATGAACGGTAGAAGAGAGAAGGCTCGACAAGGTAAATGGAACGGAGGCCCTCCGCCTTACGGGTATTTACTTGAAAATGAGGTCCTTAAAATCGAGCCGAGCGAAGCAGAAATAGTGCGTTTGATCTATGATAAGTTTGTAAATACAGATATGGGATATAATGGAATCGCAAGATTTCTCAATTTACAGGGGATAAAAAAGCAACGTAGAAAAAAATCAGATATTGAAGAATTTAGCGGACATTTTATTCAAATAGTTTTGGATAATCCAGTATACTGTGGCAAGATTGCTTATGGACGTCGAGTTCGTGAAAAAGTAAAAGGAAAAAAAGATGAATATAGAACTGTTAGAAAACAGGAATTTTCTTTACAGGCAGGGTTGCATGAAGGAATTGTCAGTGAGGAGATTTGGAATGCTGCCCACGAAAAAAGAATAGCGACAGGAGTGAAGGGCATATCTAAAATTGGGAAAGAACGGTCACATCTTCTTACAGGAATTATAAAGTGTCCAAAATGCGGAGCAGGAATGTATGCGAACAAGGTCTGTTGGACAAAGAAAGATGGTACATATAAAGAGGTCTACTATTATGCTTGTGGACGGAACAAAATGGAAAGGGGGCATCATTGTGACTATAGCTCAAATTTGAAAAAAAGCGATATAGAGCCTCTTATTGTAGAGATCATTAAGGAACTTGTACAAGATGAAAGTTTCGCTTCAGAAATAAAGAGAAGAATTGGTATAAAAATCGATACAACAAAACTTGAACAGGAGATTGCCAATTATGAAAATAAGCTGAGAGAAGTGGAATTAAATAAAGCCCATCTGGAAAGAGAAATTGATACTTTGCCAATAGATGTAGCACATAGGGAAAGAAAACTGCATGATATGAATTTGCGTTTGGACGGATTATATGATATAATAGCCGAAATAGAGGAAAAGATTGAAGATGCAAAATTGAGAAAAAAATCCGTTGAAGCAGAAACGCTAACAATGGAGAATATTTACAAAATCTTGCATCGATTCGGCGATTTGTATGATCTCATAACCGAGGAGGAGCGGAAGCAACTAATCTCACATTTGATTCAGGAAATTCAGATATATCCAGAGGGTGAAAGTGAATGTCCGTTAAAATCAATAAAGTTTAATTTTCCGGTTTATAAAGACGGGAAAGAAGTGAGGGAGGTTTTTTTGAAATCAGAACATAACGTTGAAACGTTGGTGGTGCTACGCCGGATTTAGGGCAAAAATACGCCGAAATAGCCGCTTTTGAGCTATTTCATCCCCATTTTATCTTCTGTGTGGATGAGCACGGCTGCCGCGAAAAAGTGATAAAGCAGTTCCGCACGGTTAGGATAGTTATCGAACTCGATTGTGGGAACACGTATATTAACTCAATAATATTGCCTATGTTTGAAGCGGGCGGCGGACTTTTTACAAAAAGTCCGCCGCCCGCTTACGTCTTTGATAAAAAATCAGGAGTTATCAAGAATAGATGTATTAAAAATTTTACAATTGCGGGCGATTCATTTGACTTCAAGGCTCCACAGTGGTGCAATATCTCTATCCGCGGCGGCGAGATCCTGGGCGTCGCCGGCATTGCGGGCTGCGGACAGCGCGAACTGTGCGAGGCGATCGCGGGGCTGAGAAAGGTGGAGTCGGGCGGGATCTTCCATGAGGGCGAGAGCATCGTGGGTCTGTCTCCCAAGGCGATCAGCGCCAAGGGCATCGCCATGAGCTTTATCCCGGAGGACCGCCTCGGCATGGGGCTTGCGCCCTCTATGTCCATCACGGACAATATGATGCTCAAGAATTACGCAAGCCACGGCGCGGGGTTTGTGCCGCGCGCTGTGGAGGAGGGGGACAAGTCCTTCAAGGCGGGTTGCCGCCGCTCTCTCAACAAAGTCGGCAGCTTTTTCAACCGCCACTGGATGTTCGTCAACCGCAAGACGGCGCGCGCCGAGGCGGAGCGCGTCATTGAGGAGCTGGACGTCTCCACGCCGTCCACCGAGACGCCGGTAAGAAGGCTTTCGGGCGGCAACGTGCAGAAAGTGCTTCTGGGGCGCGAGATCCTCACGCAGCCCAACGTGCTCATCACGGCGTATCCCGTGCGCGGGCTGGACATCAATTCGTCCTACCTCATTTACGACATCCTCAACCGTCAGAAGAAGGCGGGGACGGGCGTGCTGTTCATCGGCGAGGATCTGGACGTCATGCTAGCGCTGTGCGATAAGATCATGGTGCTCTGCCATGGCAGGATGATGGGCGTCGTGCATGCGGCAAAGACGACCAAGGAGCAGCTCGGCCTGATGATGGCGGGCGCACTCAACCTGATGGAGGAGACGGGCAAGCAAATGGGCGTTGCCAAGGACACGCAGATCGGGGAGGATGAAACATGGAACGCATAAAAGAACCGCTCATTCATATCACGCGGCGGGATTCCATGCCCCTTTGGAAGAGCCTGCTCATCCGCTTCGGGGCGATCCTCGTCGCACTTGTCATCAGCGCGATCTTTATTTCGGCCTCCTCAACTTCGTCGCACGGCTTTTTCGACTATTTTGCCTCCCTCTTCTCGGGTGCGTTCGGCACGGAGCGGCGCATCTGGATTCTGCTTCAGAACACCGCGCTCCTGCTGTGCGTCGCGCTGGCGCTCGTCGTCGCGTTCAGGATGCGCTTCTGGAACCTCGGCGGTAACGGTCAGGTGCTCATGGGCTGCCTTGCGTGCGCTATGTGCATGTACTATCTGGGCGGCACGCTGCCCGATGCGCTCGTGTGCCTCATCATGTTTGTCGCAAGCGTCGCGGCAGGCGCGGTCTGGGCGGTCATTCCCGCCGTGTTCAAGGCGTTCTTCAATACCAACGAGTCGCTCTTCACGCTGATGATGAACTATATCGCGATGTATCTCGTCGCGTTCTTCATCGCGCTCTGGTATCCCAACGGCACGGGCGCCATGCCGCCCCTGACGGACGCAAACCTTCCCACCTTGGGGGACGGTCAGATGGGCAGGAGCCTTCTGACCATTCTCATCGCCGTCCTCGTCACCGCGCTCATCTTCTGCTACCTGCGCTTCTCCAAACACGGCTATGAGATCGCGGTCGTCGGCGAGAGCCAAAATACCGCGCGCTACGCGGGCATCAATGTCAAAAAGGTCATCATCCGCACGCTTGTGCTGTCGGGTGCGCTCTGCGGACTGGTCGGTTTCCTGCTCGTCGGTTCGATCAATCACATGGTCAGCACGAACATGGACGGCAACATGGGCTTTACGGGCATCATGGTCGCATGGATGGGCAAGCTCAATCCGCTCATCATGGCGGGCGTTTCGCTGTTCATCAACTTCCTTTCGCGCGGTATGGCGCAAGTGTGCACCGACTTCGGGTTCACGAGTGAGGCACTCTCGGATATTGTCGTCGGGCTGATCTATTTCTTCTTCATCGGCTGCGAGTTCTTCATCTCCTATAAAGTGCATTTCAACTCCTCCAGGCAAAAGGGGCGTGTCGCGCCCGCGTTTTCCATGAACGCCGCGTCGGAGAAGGACGGTGCGCCGCCCGAAGGAACTTTGCCGGAAGGGCAGGCATTGTCCGACGGAACAGCGCCTGCGGGTGGGGAGCGGCCGCCCGAGGCTCCCGGAGTGCTGCCCAAAGGTGCGCTGGGAGATGTAGCTGCCCCTGAAGAAAACGAAAAGGAGGAACGGTAAATGGATATCTTTCTTTCCACCGCGATCGAGTTCGGCGTCATCTTCCTGTTCGGCTGCGTGGGTGAGATCCTGACGGAGAAGTCGGGACACCTCAACCTCGGCATCCCCGGCATCATGTGCATGGGGGCTGCGGGCGGCTGTTTCGGTGCGAAGCTCTATCTGATGCCGACGGAGAATCCGAGCGGCGTGCTTACGGTGCTCATCGCCATTTTGTTCGCTTTGATCTTTGCGGGCGCGTTGGGGGCTGTTTACGGCTTCCTCACCGTGTCCCTGCGCTCCAATCAGAACGTCACGGGGCTTGCCTGCACGATCTTCGGCGTCGGGTTCACCTCCTTCTTCCTCAACAACGTCGTTCTGACAGAAGGGGTCAGTACGCAGCTCTCCTACGCGGGGCTCAACTTCTTCAATGCGCAGATCCCCGGCGCGGAGTCGCTCGGCTGGTTCGGGTCGATCTTCCTGGCACACGGCGTGCTCGTGTATCTGGCGATCGTCATCGCGGTCGTGGTCGCGCTCATGCTGCGCCGCACCAAGGCGGGGCTGAACCTGCGCGCGATTGGCGAAAATCCCGCCACGGCAGACGCGGTCGGTATCCGCGTGACGCGCTACAAGTACTTTGCAATTATCGTCGGCGCGGCGATCGCGGGCCTCGGGGGACTGTGCTACGTCATGGACTACATGGGCGGCATCGTCGGGTCGACGGTCGATCAGACCATCCAGGGCATCGGCTGGCTCTCCATCGCGCTCGTCATCTTTACAATGTGGCGTCCCGCGCTCGCCATTCTCGGCTCCATCCTGTTCGGCGCACTGTACATCATTTCGTCCCGCATCACGGGCATCTCCTTCGAGCAGATCCAGCTGCTCAACATGATCCCGTTCATCGTGACCATCCTCGTGCTCATCGTCACGAGCATCATCGGTCATCGCGAGACGCAGCCGCCCACGAGCCTCGGCCTCTCCTACTTCCGCGAGGACAGATGACCCCACCCAAAATACCGCAAGGCTCTTCTGTTGCGAAGCAACGTAACGCTGCATGAAAAGATATAAGCTCGAAAGGAAAGAGAAGGGATGACCGATCAAAGACAGCTTCGGGAGAAATATCGGCGGATCTATTCCGTCGTCAAGGCGCAACTGGATGAATTTGACGCTTACGGTCTTTTGGCAGGCGGCTGTCCGGCAGATGAATTTGAGCAGGAAGCACAGATGATCGCAGCGCGGCTGCGGCGCGGCATGAGTGTTTCGCAGATCGCGTGCCTCATGGCAGACGTCATGAATGCGCAGTTTGAATCGATCTTTTCCCCGGAAGAATTTCTGCCGTTTGCCGCGCAGATCGGGGAGGCATTGCATGAAGATGCTTAAGAGAACAGCGATGCACGGAATGTAGGCGTAGCCCCAAACTCTCTCACAAAATTGCATACAACATCACCGCGCTCCGTCGGGAGCGCGGTGACTTTTTGTATTTAGAAAACCCCCAGATAGTCTGGGGGTTCAGTAGAGGCTTATGCCGATGAGTAAAAATAATGGCTTCCACTTGGGGGGAAGCTCTGCCGAAGGCGGTGATGAGGGGTTTGTGTTAGAGTATTCATAATGGCAGAATTGGGAATGACCCTCATCCGACAGGCTCACACGTTCGCCTGTCACCTTCCCCCCAAGGGGGAAGGCAGAAAGACGACCCGTTTACGGGTAGCAAGTTACAGACGCGCTGAGTGGCAGGTCGTTCTATGTGCGCGTGGCGCACGGGCTAGTAGTCAAGGGCTATGCCCGAAAATGAAGAACCACCAGCTAAGCTGGTGGGTTACTTTTAAATCGATCAGTTCTCACTCTTGTCGCCGCTTGTTTTTCGGAATTTGTGGGGCGTCATGCCATATGTCTTGCCAAAAAGTCGGTAAAAATAACTTTGGTTTTCATACCCCACAGTGCGGATGATCTCCTCGACGCCCAGTGCGCTCGTACGGAGCAACCCTGCCGCCATGCTCAGGCGCTGTTCCTGCAAGAGCTGCTGAAAAGTCTTGCCGAAGATGCTCCTGATGCGCCGCGAGAGATATGCCGGCGCATAGCCGAGGGAGCGGGCGAGGTCCGAAAGCGTTGCGGTGGGGTACCGCTGTTCTAAGTAGGTGAGCACCGCGTTTCTCAGCTGCGCGTCGGGGGAGGTCAGGCGCAGCGCATTGACGAGCGTATCGCGGTAGTAGGCGAGGTAGGTAAAGAGCAGCAGAACAAGCCCTGCGTACACCTCCTGCGAACGGTTGACGACGGCATAGATGAGGTTGTCCATCAGGTTGCGGATGGGGAAGTTGTCTTTGGTGCGGAAGAACAGATATTCCGCTTCGCCCGCGTCGTCAAAATTGTTGGTGAGAAATCCGCTCATGACGGGATTGTTCTGCACACGGGGGAAAATCGTCTGCAAAAACGCATTGGAGAGAATAAAGTTGATGCCGATATCCTCCTGCCCCGCCCGCTTGATGGAGTGCCGCGCGTGGCGGTTGAGAAAGAGGATGTCCCCTTGTTCCAGCGTCACCGTGTCCTTGCCGATGACGTGCGAGATGCGCCCTGCGTAGACGTACATGAATTCCATGTAGTCATGCCCGTGCTCGGGGAAGTCAACAAAGCGGGTGTGCGGGCGAAGGTCGAGCTCCTTGCCCTCCAATAGTTTTGCGCTGTTGACGATAAAGGCATCGGAGACGGAATAGTCGCCCCGTTTCACTTCCTGTCCGCGCAGAATGTCCCGCTCCTCGTCGGTGAGCTTCGTCAGCCGTTCAATGATCTTGCTGTCCATATAAGGATGATAGCATACATTTCTGAATATGTCAAATAAAGACAGGATTTAGAAAAAATTACGTCCTTGTTTTATAATTTTCAGGTGCTATAATAGATCAAAAAAGAGGGAAACGTGATGAAGAAATACCTTGCGATCGATATCGGCGCATCCAGCGGACGGCATATCGTCGGCTGGACAGAGAACGGCAAGCTCTGCACCGAGGAAGTGTATCGCTTCCCCAACGGTGTCAGGGAGGAGGCGGGGCGCCTCGCATGGGACATCGGCGCGCTTTTCTCCCATGTCAAGGCGGGCATTCGGGCGGCGTTTGCAAAGCATCCGCAGATCGAAAGCCTTGCCATCGATACCTGGGCGGTGGACTATGTGCTCATGCAGGGGGACAAGGAAGTGCTGCCCTGCTATGCCTACCGCGACGGGCGCACCAAGGATGCGGTCGACGCCGTCCACGCAAAAGTTCCCTTTGCGGAATTGTATGCGCGCACGGGCATTCAGTTCCAGCCCTTCAACACACTCTATCAGCTCTTTGACGACAGCACGCGCGGGAGGCTGGAGGGCGTCACCGATTTTTTGATGATCCCCGAGTACCTCTCCTACAAACTCACGGGCGTCAAGGCGCACGAATATACCAACGCGACGACGACGGGGCTTGTGAGCGCGAAAACGGGCGCATATGACCGCGAGCTGATCGCAGCATTGGGCCTGCCCGCGCACCTGTTCGGTCCGCTCTTGCAGCCGGGGAGCAGGATAGGTACGCTGCTGCCCGAAGTCGCGGCAGAGGTGGGCGGCAACACACAGGTCGTCTTTTGCGCCTCGCACGATACCGCCTCGGCGGTGGAAGGCATACCCATGTCCGAGGGGACATACCTCTCGAGCGGGACATGGTCGCTCCTCGGCGCAAAGGAGCCGCACGCGATCTGTTCGGACATGGCACGCGCGTACAACTTCTCCAACGAGGGCGGCGTGGGGTATGTCCGCTTCCAGAAGAATATCATGGGCATGTGGGCGATCAACCGCCTGAGGGCGGAGCTTGCGCCCGAGCAGTCCTTCGACGACGTCATGAACATGGGCAAGGAGAGCACGTTCGACGAGCTCGTCGACGTCAACGATCCCTGTTTTCTCGCCCCTGCGTCCATGAAGGCGGCATTTGAAAGCGTGCTCGAAAAGAAGCCGCAAAGCCTCGGCGATTACTTCCGCTGCGCGCACAGGAGCCTCGCGATGGGGTACCGGAAGGCGCTCCAGGAGCTCTCCGACTGCACGGGAAAAAAGTACGAGACACTCTATATCGTGGGCGGCGGCGCAAAGAGCGTATGGCTCAACGAGCTGACGCAGGAGTTCTGCGACGTCCGCGTGGTGGCACTGCCCATCGAGGCAACTGCGCTCGGCAATCTGAAAGTGCAGATGCGGAATTAGTTTCGCGAAAGAAGAGGGCGCTCCTTTTTATAAATTATCCTCTCCCCCCATTCGGATAGGGCGCCCTCTCTTTTCATATTGGAAAAATCACGAAGATCACGGAAATTATTTTCGTCAGTTTGATAAGAAATTCGTCAATATAAGGGAGTTTTATATGAGTTATCAGGAAGCAAAACAGACCTATGCAGCGTTCGGCGTGGATACGGACGCGGCGATCGCGACGCTCAGAAAGGTGCCCATTTCGGTGCACTGCTGGCAGGGCGACGACGTCCTCGGATTCGAGGGCGCTCAGAGCCTTTCGGGCGGCATTCAGACGACTGGCAACTATCCCGGCCGTGCGCGCACGCCCGAAGAGCTCATGGCGGATTACGCCTTCGCGCTCTCTTTGATGCCCGGCACCAAGCGCATCAACGTGCACGCGAGCTACGCCTTTTTGGGTGCGGACAAGGGCAAGGTCGACCGCGACGCCTACCGTCCCGAGCACTTCGCGCCCTGGGTGAAGTTCGCCAAGGAGCACGGCATCGAGGGCATTGACTTCAACCCGACCTTCTTCGCGCACCCCAGGATGAAGGATGGACTGACGCTCTCCTCGCCCGATGAAGAGACGCGCAAGTTCTGGGTGGAGCACGGCAAGCGCTGCATGGAGATCGCAGCATACTTAGGCAAGGAGATGAACAGCCCCTGCCTCGTCAACATCTGGATCCCCGACGGCTATAAGGATGTCCCCGCCGACCGCCTCTCGCCCCGCAAACGGTATGCCCAGTCGCTCGACGAAATCCTCGCGGACTACGACAAGGCGTGGGTCATCCCCGCCGTCGAGAGCAAGGTATTCGGCATCGGCGTGGATAGCTACACGGTGGGCTCAAGTGAGTTCTGCCAGAACTACGCGGCGACGCGCGGCATCTGCTCGCTCTTAGACAACGGGCACTATCACCCGACCGAGGTCGTCTCCGATAAAATTCCCGCCATGCTCGCGTTCTACGACAAGGTCGCGCTGCACGTCTCCCGCCCCGTGCGCTGGGACAGCGATCACGTCGTCATCTTCGAGGACGAGCTCAAGGAGATCATGAAGGAAGTGGTGCGAAACGACGCGCTCGGCAAAGTCAAGATCGCGCTCGACTACTTCGATGCCTCCATCAACCGCGTGTTTGCGTGGGTGACGGGGCAGCGTTCGGTCGAAAAGGCGCTTTTATATGCGCTGCTCCTGCCCAACGAGGAGATGAAGGCGGCGCAGGAGAAGGGGGACTTCACGAAGCTCATGTATTTGCAGGAGCGCGTCAAGATGCTGCCCTTTGGCGACGTGTGGGAGGAGTACCTCGCGCAGCAGAAGCTGGATGAAAATTACTACGAACCCATCATGGACTACGAAAGCAAGGTTCTGGAGGCAAGAAAGTGAAGGATATTTTAACGGCGCCCTTTGTGCGCGAAATGTGCGAAACAACGGCAAACATGTACCGCCTCGGCTGGGACGAGCGCAACGGCGGCAATATCAGCTACCTGCTCAATGAGAAGGAAGTGGGGGAGTATCTCGACCTTACCAAGGTCGTGCGCACCATTCCCTTCATGGGTGTGAACGAGGAGGACTTCGACGCAAGCCCCTTGGAGGGCAAGATCTTCATCGTCACGGGCACGGGCAAGTACTTCAAGAACGTGGAGAAGGATCCCGCAAACAATCTGGGCATCGTGCGCATCGGCAGGGGCGGCAAGAACATCGAGCTTTTGTGGGGTTACGAGGACGGCGGCAGACCGACGAGCGAGTTCCCCGCGCATATGATGAGCCACATGGCGCGCCTTTCGGTCGACCCCGAAAACCGCGTCGTCATGCATTCGCACCCCACGAATACGCTCGCGATGAACTACGTGCACGAACTGGACGAAAAGAAGTTCACGCACACCCTGTGGGAGATGTGCACGGAGTGCATCGTCGTCTTCCCCGACGGCGTGGGGGTGCTCCCGTGGATGCTTTGCGGCACGTCGGAGATCGGCAGAGCGACCGCGAAAAAGATGGAAAAGTTCCGCCTGGTCATCTGGGCGATGCACGGCATTTACGGCGCAGGCAAGACGATGGACGAGACGTTCGGGCTCATCGAGACGGTGGAAAAAGCCGCGCAGATCTACATGCTCACCGCACACCTGCCGCGCAAGAACACCATCAAAGACGAGGATATGGTCAAGCTTGCAGAGCTGTTCGGAATTGACTACCGCAAGGACTTCCTCGATCTTTGAAAAACATTTGCGGCGCAATGCTTTGTCGCGTTTGCGTACGCCTCGGTCATTTACGATCTTGTAAACTCCCGTCGGCGTTTGCGCACGCTCCTCGCCGTGCTTGCATCTGTTTTCCAAATATGATATAATAATATGCAAATAAACGAAGATAAGGAGATGGAAATTTATGGCAAATCGTTTTGTGCTCAATGAGACGAGCTATCACGGCAAGGGCGCGATTCAGGAGATCGCGACCGAAGTCAAGGGCAGGGGCTTTGAAAAGGCGTTCGTCTGCTCCGACCCCGACCTTCTCAAGTTCGGCGTGACAAAAAAAGTCACGGACGTTCTCGAAAACGCGGGCATTCCCTACGAAATTTACTCGGAGATCAAGCCCAATCCCACGATCGAAAACGTGCAGACGGGCGTTGCGGCGTTCAAGGCAAGCGGCGCGGACTGCATCATCGCGATCGGCGGCGGGTCGTCCATGGATACGGCAAAGGCGATCGGCATCATCATCGCCAACCCCGAGTTCGCGGACGTGCGCTCGCTGGAGGGCGTCGCACCCACCAAGAATAAGTGCGTGCCCATAATTGCCGTTCCCACCACGGCGGGCACGGCTGCCGAAGTCACCATTAACTATGTCATCACGGACGCAGAGAAGAACCGCAAGATGGTGTGTGTGGACGTGCACGATATCCCCGTCGTCGCCGTCGTCGA
>DXBS01000105.1 GCA_019116405.1 Candidatus Gallimonas intestinigallinarum
CTTTATTTCCATAGCATCAGACATTCACCGTCCTATGCACCTCCGCCTGTTGCCCGAAAAGGCAAATACAAATTCAGAGGTGTAAAGATGGAAATGTTGGTAACAAAGTTCTCAAAAGGTAAGTATCGCAATGAAGGCGCACTCTTCGCTGAGCCTATCTCCTCCGGGAACGTCAAACTCATGGGCGAAATGATTGCATTACAGGCATTGCGTACAGTTAAAAAGTTCGATATGAAAGTTGCAGATAAACTGTATATCGGCCTCATCAAAGACCTGCATCATATGAGTGAGATAGACTATATCGTATCGGACGGCTATGACGTAGCGCAGACCGCTACCTGCTTTCTGTATCAATTCGTCGGTCACAGCGCCAATGAGATTTACGGTAAAGACAAACAAGGAAAGGAGATCGCCATTAAACTTGCCTGCTATCGCGAAGCAGATCATTTCATCAGGCTGCTGCGCAACAGACCCGACAGGCGAGGAACGATCGTCGAACCCATAGATTTTACAAACTATAAAGCTCTGCCTATGGATCCCGTGAATTGCTTTGAACACGAGCAGACAGATTACAGCAAATACGACAAACTTGTAGAAACGTTACAACTCTCCACATTGGAGCTTGCGATCCTGAACTGCCACATGAACGGCATGAGACAATCCGAAATTTGTGCCGAACTCGGCATCGTCAGAGGAACGATAAACCACAGGAAAGCGAGTATCAGGCAGAGATACTATTCTATGTACGGCGAATTCTGATATGCCGCTTAACTTCATACAAACGCAAAGGCAGCCGCTTTATAAAAGTGACTGCCTTTTTACGACGCGCTACAAAATTCCATAAGCGCCTTCTAAATCTCTGCCGCTTTAGTGGCACTATAAATCTACCCGCTGAAAATATTTCATTGATAATTTACAACTTATAGTCAACAAGATACTAGTGTGTTTTCACCTTGTGGCAGTTAGGCGTGAGCTTGTCATAGACGAGACACTTGTAGTTTTTCATGGTTTTTACCTCGCTTCTTTCGTTATTTTTGATCGTGTCGCGCAAAGTCTTCGCCGTATGGGATACATCCTCGGGGAGCGCCTTTGCGAGCTCAGCCAAAAGCTCGTGCGTGTTCGCGCTCTGCGGGAGCATATAGCCCGCTTCACGCCAGATGTCCTCGGCGACCAGCCGTTCGGACTTTTCCACGGCCTTCATGAGGCGGTACAGTCCGTCGCCCTCGGCAGACTCTGCAAGGGCAAGCGCCGTCCGCTCCCCCTCGCTCTTGGAGCGCGCCATGCCGCGAAGGGCGGCCGTCACACTCTCCCTTTTGGGCTGCTGCGGGGGATAGTCCTCGGGCACCAGAGAGATGGCCTTGCTCGGGCAGGCGTCCGCGCAGACGCCGCAGCCGATGCACTTTGCGACGTCAATGATGCTGTCCTCGGTGTCCGTCGCGCCCGTCGGACAGACGTAGAGACACAGGCAGTCTTTGGTGCACAGGCGCAGATTTCTCACGGCATAACGCTTCATACTGCCTTCCTCCCCGAGATTTTCTCGAACTTCCAGGCGGGCACCTTACAGACGGGGCACGGCTCGGGCGGCGTCTCTCCGATATAGACGAACCCGCACACGCTGCACACCCAGATCTCGGTGCCTTCGAGCATCTTCTCCCCCTCGCGCAGATAGCGGCCGACAAGAAAGGAGAGCATACGCGTCACCTTTTCGCCCCAAACGCACACGCGCGCCGCGCCTCGGTCGCCCGCCTCGTCCGCCGTCTTGCGAAGGGCGGGATAAGCGTCAATGTCGCGCTGCAGGGCCTCGGAGAGCTTCTCCGCAGCCGCGTTTTCGACGCGTGGCGAGACGCCCTCGAAGTACTTTGAAAGCCGCAGAAAGAGCGCCTGCTCTTCGGGGCGATACTGCTTCTCGCATCCCCTTGCAAGGTTGGAGCACACCGCCGCAAGTTCCCCGGGCGTGAGACGGGTGAGCGATCCCTCTCCGTCCCCTTCAAACGCATCCCCCTCCTCCGGGCGTTCCAAAACGCCCGGCGTCGCTGCGCTCGGGGTTTCCTCTGCCTCCTCCGCGCGGAACTCCTGCTTGGGAACGCCGCACCGGGGGCATTTCCAGTCCGACGGGAGCTGTTCGAAGGGAACGCCCTCCTTCTCCTCGTCGTAGACATAGCCGCAAATGCTGCATACATACTTCATCCGACCGTCCTCCTGTTATCTTTGCCGCCGAAGCGCCTTATCCTGACTTTCGGGCCTGCCCGTCCCTCTTCTGACAGTCCGGGCAGATACCCGTAAACATGATGGCGTGCCCCGTGAAAAGGAACCCGTGCTTGTCGGCGACCTTCTCTTCGAGCCCGCTGTCGTAGGGCATATCCACGTCAAAGACGCGCCCGCACTTCTCGCACTGCACATGATAGTGCTTGTAGGTGAGGTGGTCGTATCTGTCGGCGCCGCCCGGCACTTCCACCTTTTGGATCTCGCCCGCCTCCGCGAGCTTCTGCAAGTTGCGATACACAGTCCCCCTCCCTATATGAGGGTGTTCCTTCGCGACCGCCTCAAAGACCTCTTCGGCCGTTGCGTGGTCGCGCAGCGAATCGACGGCCTCAAGGACCAGGGCGCACTGAATGGTATGGCGTTGTATCATTCCGTACTCCTCTGTCTGATATTGAATCCTTATTGAGATTATATCTCATTAATAACGTTCTGTCAAGCCTTTCGGACAAAAAATCCGCTCAACATTCCGGATGTACGGACGGCGGCCAAAGAAGTCGCTGCAATTCAAGGCTGTTGCAGGATTTATGCACAAGGGCAAGACAATATCCGGGAGACGCGCCTATTTTATCCGACCGTCGGTTTTTATATCGGAGGATCGGATACAAAAGTTTATCGGCATACGGCGCAGGAAGGAACATCAGACATTATTTTTTATTGTGAAATTGCTCAATGATTAATATTCCGATAAGAGCATCACATCTGCATCTCGCCATAGACCGTTTGGCGCGCTGCCTGTATGCCGCGGGCCGAGAGTTTGTCTGTCGCCAACGGATGCTCTTCATCCGTTTCCTTCCGCAAAACATCGTACAATATAAGCGATTTTATCTCTTGTTCCGAATTCCTCATTTCATCCGTCTGCCAAGCATTGCTTTGATCCCCCGAGTAATGCCTTTAACTTTTGTATGTCCGCTTTGGGTTTCCGCTCCGCCGTCAAAAGCCCGTTGACTTCCTGCTGCACATCGGTAAGCTGCGTATAGCAGTACCCCTGAAAGTTGCAGGAATATACGCCTTGCATGACGGATCCGAGCTGCTTTAAGAACGCTTCTTCACTTTGCGCCGCCCCGCTGTACCCCCACGCTTCACCCTGCGCGTCCGCCTGAAACGCCCTGCCGCCGAACTCCGTCAACAGCGCCGGCTGTCCTTCGTATTTCTCTCCCTCCGCAAACAGAGCAAATCCCTGCGGGTGTATGCCGTCATATCCGTTTGCATACTTTGCAAAGTCCTCTGCTTTTTCCGCATCGTAATCGTGTACTCCGACAATATCCGTAGGATTTACGATCTCAAACCCGTCGTTCGCGGAGACGAGCCGCGAAGGATCGAGCGACTTTGCGAGAGAGTACAGCGAACGGGCAAAAGCCTTCTGCCTTTCGTCCGTCGCGATCTCCCGCGCGCCCCAGCTCTCATTGAGCGGTACGTAGCACACATTGCTCGTGCAGTTGCGTCCCTCTTTGACGATCTCCTGCCACTCCTGCGTGATGGCGGCGACCTCCTCCGTACAGAAACGATAGGCCGACGGCATTTCGCACCACGTCAAAAATCCCAGCTCCTCCGCATAATAGCAATAGTACGGATCTTCCAACTTTTGATGTTTCCGCGCGCCGTTGAGCCCCATCGCCTTGGCGAGTTCGATGTCCTTCTTCAATGACTCCGCGTCCGGCGGCGTCAGCCCGCTCTCTTTCCAATATCCCTGGTCGAGCACCAAACGCTGATAGTACGGCCGGTTGTTCAGGCAGATTTTTCCGTACTCGTCTACAGAAATTTTGCGCATACCGATGCGGGTATGCGCGAGGTCTGTCTGTTTTCCGCCCTTATATAAGGCAAAGTCCACATACAGTAGGTGCGGGTTTTCAGGCGACCACGAGTAGTCGTCCGTATAGTCTCGGGGCAATACGAAACGAAACTTGTTGTGCCTGCCGCGAAGAGTAACCTGCTCGCGCTTGATGAGTTTCCCTGCAAACGTGACAACAATCTCCGCCTCGTCTGCCTTGCCGTACTGTGTGACCAGTTCGCCGTACAGCTCCGTTTTATCGTAGTCGCAGAACAGGGAATGTTCCGCGATGCAGTCCTCTCCGAAAAACTCCAGCCATACGCTCTGCCAGATACCCGTATTCGGGATATAAAAACAGGAGAACGGACTGCCCGTCCAGCTCTGTTTGCCCCGCGGAACGGCATCATTCAGCGCATCTTCGCACCGCACGACGATCACGTTTCCGCCTTTTTTGAGAAAGTCCGTGATATCCGCCGAAAAGGGCGTAAATCCGCCCGTATGCGTTAAAACGTGCACGCCGTTCAACCATACATCCGTCTTGTAGTCGGCGGCATTGAAACATAGGAGCGCACGCCCGCCCTTGTTTCCTTCGGCGATCTCAAATGAGCGGCGGTACCAAACAACGTCGTGCTGCGACCTATCCCCGATGCCGCTCGCGGGGTACTGATAGGAAAACGGCACGTTGATTTTTAAGGGCAATGTCTTTTTTCCCTGCCACAGACCGTTTTTAATGCCGGCGTTTTCATCGTCGAAGGCGAACTCCCATTCGCCGTTCAGACTCTGCCAACTCTCCCGCCGAAACTGCGGGCGGGGGTATTCCTTTCTGTCCATCATGCTTTAATCCTTTTTGTCGATTTCCTCGATATGCCAGATCCAGCTGCCGCAGTCGGCCAGGCGGGGGAAGAATAAGCCCGCCCCCATGAGCGCCGCTCCGCTCACCGTTACGTTCAGCTCCCGTATCGTATACGTTTTGCCTTCGTCCAATCCGCGCAGCTTCAGCACCCTGTCGTGGTCGCACGGATCGCCGCGGAACCGCTCGCCCACGAGATACGCCTTCGATTTATCTTTGCTGACGAGCATCTCGCAAAAGTGATTTCCGTCAAACGGGTCGGCGAGGCGATACAGATCGCCCCTTAATACAAGCTCGTCGATCTGTTTGTAGTTTTTAATCTGCTCTCTTACCTGTTCTTTTTCCTCTTCGGAAAGTTTGGTAAGGTCGAGTTCGTACCCCGTTGCGCCGAGCGAGGCAATCGCTCCACGCGTTGCAAACGGCGTCGTCCGCCCCGTCTGGTGATTCGGGCATGCCGAAACGTGACAGCTCATCGCGCTTACGGGGTAGCACACCGACGTGCCCCACTGTATCTTCGTTCTCTCCAGTCCGTCCGTATCGTCACTCGTCCAGATCTGCGGATAGTAGTACAATGCCCCGCCGTCGAACCTGCCGCCTCCGCCCGCGCAGCCCTCGAAAAACACGTTCGGGAACGC
>DXBS01000106.1 GCA_019116405.1 Candidatus Gallimonas intestinigallinarum
TCGATCGCGTTGGGCGTGCGCCAGCCCGCGGGCGACTGCACGATGAGCCCGACACAGGTGAAGGGGCCAAGCGGGCTGTCCGCCTTGGCGAGACCGATGCAGGACTTGGATCCGCCGAAATAGCCTGTCAGGCAAAAATACAGCCAGAACTTGCCGTCCGTGCCGCGCACGCAGTGGGGTGCCCAGAAGGACATGGAGCCGTCCGTGCGCGTGCAGATGCCGTAGCCGACCTCCCTCTGGTCGGTGACGCACCAATCGAACGCCGCCTGCAAATTGCCGAACTTGCCGCGCCCCTCGCCCTTCTTGTAATGGGAGGCGACGCCGTCCATGGCAAACGCCGAACCGACGTACTCCCAGTGCATGAGATCGTCGCTGACGCGGATCTGATAGCCGGACGGCGCGCCGAAGGTGTCCGTCGAATAGGCATAGTATTTTCCCTCCCATTCCAGAAGCGAGGGATCGTGCGCGCAGCCCTCCTGCCAGGATGCATAGTCGGGCGAGCGCATTTTAAGTTTGTTGAATTTTGGATTTTTCGGATATCTGAGCGCCATATCCTGACCTCCTTTTCAGCATAAGGGCGGGCTTCCGCCCGCCCCATCGTCTGCTTTGTGCTCAGCTTTTAGTCCCAGCACTCGTATTCGCCCACTGCCCAGAGAGGGATCCCCGTATCGGACGTCGCCGTAATGCTGAAGGTCGGGTAATTGTCGTTCGAGGTCGCGCCGTACATCGACCACGAGGGCGTCACGACACCGTTATACTCCACGCCATCCAGCGTGACCGTCATATAGTAGTCGCCCGAGAGCGCCCACGTTCCGACGTTTTCGCCCTCCAGCGTGATGGAGCCATCCTCCGCAAAGGTATACGTCTGACTCTGCGCAAAGGTAACGGTCGTTCCCTCGGTATGGATGACGAGGTCGTAGTCGCCGTCGAGCATGTCCGCCGTGATGCCGGTGCCGAGGATCTCGCCCGCATAGCGGTTGGGGTTCATGACCGGCCAGCCGTCCTCGTTGAAGTAGAGCTGGAACACATACACGTTATGAGCGCCCGTAACTTCGCCGCTGCTCGTCCGACGACGCGCGTGCGCAACGACGAAGTATTCCCCGTCTTTTTCGATGACCGAGTTGTGACCGATCGCTGCAAACCCGGTGGCATCGCCCAGAATATAGTTGCCCGCAAGCTTGTTGCCGCCGCCGGAATTCCCCTCGACATTTGCGCCCGTGATATCGACATACGGGCCGTCGGGATTTTCACTGCGCGCAACGCGCATGTTGTAGTTGGTATTCAGGTCGCCGTGGCTGGTCATCAGATAGTAGTAGCCCGTATCCTCGTTATAGAAGATAAACGGCCCCTCCATCCCGGAGCTGTTGCTGCCCCAGAGACGCTTGCCGAAGCCCTGACCCTCTTTGGGCAGACCCCAGTTCTCGCCCTCGTTCTCCAGTTCGAGAATATAGATGCCGCCGAAGAAGGAGCCGTAGACCATCCAGAGCCCGCCGTCCTTATCATAGAACAGTTCGGGATCAATGCAGTTGGGCTCGGAGCCGGTGCCGCCCATGCTGTCGATCAGGACAACATTATTGGTATAGGGACCCATGACATTGTCCGATTCCACTCTGCCGATTGCGGAAAAGCGGCTGCCGAATCCGTAAGTGAGCGAGTAGTACATATAGTACGTCCCGTCGTAGTATTCAACGTCGGGCGCCCAGGTCGTTGAGACACTGCTCGTAGGTCTTACAACATCCAGCGTCGACTGCAATGCCGCGGGCCATGCGGGGTAGTTTTCCGCCGTGCCGCGGCCATAGAGCGCTTCATAGTCGTTGTCCGACGACAGCTGCGTCCAGTTGATGAGATCGGGCGAGGAAGCCACGGCATAGTGCGTGCCAAACGCATAATACGTCCCGTCGGCAGGATCCTGGAAAATGGAAGGATCGTGCACGGAGACTTCGCGGCCATCCTCGACGCCGTCATACACGGGCATATAATATTCCTTTACGATCGGCTCCTCCGGATCGTCGTCGCCGGGTCCTTCGGGACCGGGCGCCGGGTCGTCGGTGCCGGGCGTACAGCCTACCATGGTCAGGGCGAGCAGCGCCGCCAAGGTCATGGAAAAGAGTGCTTTCTTTCTCATATGATTTCCCCCTTATGAATTACATTTTAGTTGTTATATTATACCGCATTTGCGCCGATATTTCAATAGTTTCCGAGAAAATTCTTTGCATTCCCGTGCCGCTTTTTGAAAAAACTGCGGCCGCTCGCGGGGTGAGGCGTGCGTCGATTCTCCCTGACGAAGTCCCTATCCTTCCCCCTCGGGGGTGAGGCGTGTGTCATGCGCATCAGCACGGTGTGCTGTGCGCGCACGACGAACTGAGAAATCGCCATTCTCAGCGGCGATTTCTTGCCCGCAGGCGGCGCACCCCCTTGGCGCCGCCAAGAATGTGGACGCGCAGCGGACGGATGAGGGGTCATTCTCACTTCTCATTATCATGAACGCTTTTACACAAACCCCTCATCACCGCTTGCGGCGGAGCTTCTCCCAAGGGAGAAGCCTATGTTTTTACTCATCGGCTAAGTTTCTACCGAACCCCAAGACGATCCGGTGGGTTCAATATATAAAAAAACGGAGCCGAAGCCCCGTTTTTTTGTTGTTTTGATTACTCCTTTGAACCGGTGAGCATCAGCGAGCCGATGATCATCTTCTGGAAAATCGCGAACAGGATAATGACGGGAAGGACGCACATGACGGCTGCCGCCATGACGGGACCTTGGTTGCCCGAGTTGCTCGTGTTCATGATAACCATTGCATGCGGCAGGTTGACCCAAAGCGACGACGTAGGCGTCGTGTAGATCAGCGAACCCATGTAGTTGTTCCAGCAGCCCATGAAGGACAGCAGACCCTGCGCCACGATCGCGGGCATTGCAAGCGGAAGGATGAAGCTGCAGAAGATGCGGAAGTATCCCGCGCCGTCGATCTTCGCCGCCTCGATGATGGAGGTGGGAAGTCCGTACAGGAACTGACGGATGAAGAACGCCGTCATGATCGCACCGAACATGCCGGGGATCGTGAGCGTCATCCACTGATTTGCAGGCTCCAGCCAGCCAAACGCCGTATACATTGCGAACTGCGTTGTCATGATGGAGGGACCGGGGACCATGATTGCTGCGAGCAGGAACATGAACACCACGTCGCGTCCCTTCCAGTTGATCTTTGCGAACGCGAATGCCGCGGATGCCGACGTGACGACGCCGACGACGACGGGCACGATGGAGTAAATGAGGTTATTGAGCACCGCGCGCCAGTAGGTGTAGCCGGCGACGATGTTCAGGTTGCCCTGAGAGCTGTTCATTGCACTCGTGAACAGTTCGTAGTAGTTCCAGAACAGATGACGGGGCTGCTCCACGCCCATAGGATATGCCGTTGCGGGCAGCGAGTTGGCAGGCCACCAGATCATTGCGTTGAGCTGGTTGGAGGTTGCAGTGTCGTATGCATTTGCAAAGGAGCCCGCAAGCATCCACCAGAAGGGGTAAGCCATCAGGAAGCCGCCCGCGATCAGGACGATATACGTCAGAATATCGCCGACCAGCTTTGCGCGCTTCTTGCTGGCGTTGTGCGTCTTGGACGAGATCCCGAAGAAAGCGAGGAAGGAACCCCATGCATAGCGAAGGGCAGAATATTCTTTCTTGTTTTCAGAAACGTTTTCCACAACAAATCCCTCCTTACTCCGCATTCTTCTTGTCCAGCCAGAACTGGAACAGAGTGAGCACAAAGATGATGATCGCAAGGATCATACCATAGGCAGCGCCGAGGCTTTCGAACGGCGTCGAGCTCGACATACCGGTCAGGTCGATGACGTCCGCGCCGACCGAAGTGGTAGGATTGCGTCCCCAGAACCAGATGAGCGCGACATAACCGGACGTAAGCAGATTAGGCATACCCAGGTGGTTATCGCCCGAGGTCGGGAAGAACAGTTCGGGCTCTGCATAGATCTGCATGCCGCCGATGACCGACGTGACGATGTTGTAGAAGATGACGGGGTACAGATCGGGCATGGTGACTTTCCAGAAGATCTTCCAGCCGCTTGCACCGTCGATCTGCGCCGCTTCCTTGGTGGAGGCATTGACACCAGAAAGTCCTGCAATGTACAGAATGATCGTACCGCCAAGGCCCTTCCAGACCATCATGATGACGACCATTGTCTTATTTAGCAGTCCTTGTTGCCAGAACGGGTCTATTCCCGCTTCAGCGCCGAGCAGCGGCTTGCCGTCGCCCGTGTTGAACCAGGGGATTCTCGATCCCAGCAACGAGTTGATCACGCCGCTGTCCGTGAACAGCTTGTTGAACGTAAAGACGACTGCGACCGTACTTGCAACGCTGGGGAGATAGTACAGCACGCGGAAGAAGTTCGCGCCCTTGATATCACGGGACATGCAGACCGCGAAGAACATGGAGAGCACCATGCCGATCGGGATGCCGATCATGTAGAACACCGTGTTGAACAGGGTCATGCCCATCGTGCTCATCTCAAGTTCCATCTGCGCCGCGTCTGCACAGCTTGACTCCACGTTGGTGAAGATGTACTTGTACCAGCGGAGCGCATCCGTCCTGGTGACCCACTCGCCGTCGACCAGCATCTGATCGCTGAAGACGTTCAGCAGATCGCCGTCATAGTTGATTTCCCCGCCCGAAAACATCGTGCCGAGGAAGTCAAAGACGTTTCCGTGCAGCGTAGAGCTGTAGACCGTAAACGAGATCAGGACCGCCATGATGAGCGCTATGTAGATAAAGAGCACCGTGCCGACGATCAGGGGGAGGCAGAAGATCCAGCCCCACAGATTATCCTGCAGCTTTTGCTGATTGATATGCCGCTTGGGCTTTACAGCTATGGCTGCATCTGCGGTTGCGGCAGATTCTACAACTTCTTCCGCCGCCGCAGTATTGTTTTCCATCATTCAGATTTCCCTCCTTTTTTGTATTTCGCGCCCTCTCCCGCGCAGGCGGGAGAGCGCACGAATACACATATTCTCTTTGTCCGCTGACCGTTTTACTGGTTGTTGGAAAGATAGTTCTGGGAAGTGAGCACCGTACGCACGCAATAGAGCGCGGGCGTCATCAGCGTGTAATTGCCGCCGTCCCAATCTGCCATGCTCTTTGCAACGGACGTCGTAAGATCGGACAGATCTTCGGTGAGCGCCGCCTGGTTGCGGTATGCAAGGAAGTTGGAGAGCGCCTGTGCTGCAAGGCAGGTCATCCAGTTGGTACCGACGGTGTACAGGGACTGCTGACGCGCAGAGTTCATATACTGCATGCGGATGGAGAGGTCGCGCTCCGTTCTCGTGTAGTTGATCATGCGAAGGACACGCATTGCATATGCAAGCATCGTCTTCGAAGAGGTTGCCGTCGTGAAGTCGACCAACTTAACATCTGCGTACTGTTCGTCGTACTTGACCTCGTGCTCGACACCTTCGGCATCCGTGACCTTTCTGCCGTTGAGGAATTCGCGGACGGTCTGCGGGCTCTTGTTGACATAACCGGCAGATGCCATCTCGATCGCAAGGGCATAATAGCCATCCCAGACGTCGTTTCCTTCAGCATCGCCTTCGGGCGTGATCATATCGACGAAAGCGCCTTCTTCATAACCTTCGACATTGTAGTTGAGGTACTCATTGCACTGCGACATCACGTTGGGGATCTGTGCGCCGCCGTAGGTCAGCGTGACCTGCGCATTCTCATCGACGGTGAGCGCAAGGACGAGGGAGACGCATGCAGCCGCCTTCCAGGAAGGCTGACCTTCGTCTGCAACGTGTGCATTGACGGCATAACCGACGGAGTCCATACGGGCGCCCCACTTGTCCTGACGGAGAAGCTGGTTGGCGTAGATCTCATCCATCGTGTACTGCATCCGACCGCTGCTGACGTCAGTTCTCTGTGCATACTCGTTGTTGACGCCGTCGCCCGTCTGCTTGGTCGCGCCGTTGGAGTAGACTTTCTTGGTATCGTTGGTGTAATAGGTGTCACGCGTCTCCACATAGAGCGCAAGCCTGTTGGAGACCGCCGTGGGCGTGATGCCGACGTCGAGGGTGTCCGTACGGACTTCCTGATACTCGGAAATATCCCAGGTACCGACGCCGTAGAACAGGCCGGCGCCTGCGACAAATGCAGCCTGTCCGTTGAAATCCTTATCGGAAGCCGCGGTAACGACATCGCCCGTCTGACCGACGTGCGCATTCCAGGTTGCGTTGTGCTCGTGGAATGCACCGTATGCCTCGACGAAGTTCTCGCTGTTCATACCGTACTGGTTGTGCGACATACGGGTCGTGCCGTCGAGGTTGGTCTTTTCAAGTTCCTCATACGCATTGCCGATATAGGAGCTCAGATCGTTCGGATTGACAGCGTCCGTCCAGCTCCAGGTGTTGCCGGTGCTGGAAGCGATCGCCGTGTTGCCCCTGCTCTCGTTGAGGGACTTGGTGTTGGTCTGATCAATATAGGAAGCATCGTTGGAGTACAGCCAGGGGTTGACGTAGAGGTTGGGGCCTTCTGCGCCGCCGGAGACGTGCTCGAACTGCTCGCCGCCGTAGACATTGTAGTAACCCGCCGTAGTGTAGACGCCGCCTTCACCGCTCTTCCACTGCGTGTAGGTCGCATCGTGCTCCTTGACCCGCACAAGACCGGTATCGGGATTTTTCTCGCTCCAGGCGAAGGAGTTGAGCATGTAGGTGCATGCCCAGCTGAGCGCGCCGTACTCCGTCCAGGTCAGGACGATGTGACCGGTACCCGCATCATACTCCGCATCCGCGTTGTATGCGTTGGGCGTATCCTCGCTGATCGTAAACTTCTCGCCGGGGAAGCCGGGGATGACGATCGTGTAGCCGTCTCCGCCCGTAAAGGTCTCAACGCTGACCGCCATGGGATCGCCCGCGAGGAGCGCATCGTCATACGTTTCGTACTTATAGTAGTTGAAGGGCTTGTACGAAATCGGCACGCCGACAACGACGAAGGGAGCTTCGTCGCCCGCTTCGAAGGTGACCTTCTCCTGCGTATAAGGATTGGTATACGAGCCGTCTGTCGCATAGGTGATCGCGCCGGAGGACGCGCCGGTGTGCGTGACCGCGCCATCCGTGACCAGCGCGCCGCTCGACCAGAGTCTCGAAGTGACGTTGCGCACATCCGACGCCTTGAGCGTGGTGTACGCTGCCTTCATCTCGTCGGTGAAGTAGTTCTTGTTGTAGCCGAGCGCGAAGTTGGAGTAGTCCTTGGGAAGACCGTAGAGGCTCGCCTGCTCGCCCGATGCCGAGTCGACAAAGTGCGTCCCGTCAAACTCAATGCTGGAAGCATTCTGACGGTTACGGCCCGTACCCGTCGTTGCATAGAATGCAAGCGACTTGGGCCAGATGCTCTCGAGCTGCTCAACGAGCGTCGCGTCTGCTTCGACATAGCTTGCGATATCAAGGACGTGTCCCGAAGCGGCATAGGAGATGACATTCTTGGGCGACAGATAGATGATGTCGGCATAGTTGCCGGTACCGATCTGCGACTGAAGCGTTTCGAAATACTTTCCTGACTCGTTGTTGGGCTGGAAATCGACCTTGATCTTGTTCCCGCCGAGTTCCTCCGCGTGCGCCGCCGAATACTCCTCTGCCCAGTTATTACAGATACGCTCGTTGGTATCCTCGTCCGCAGCGCCGCAGAAAATGTTAACGGTAATCGTATAATTGTCGTTGCCGCCGAGGCCGGTCGTCGAGCCGGGACCGCAGGCTGCGAGTGCCACCGCCGAGCTTCCGACGAGCACCGCCGAAAGTGCGACAAGGCTGGCATTTCTCAGAAACTTCTTTTTCATTGTCCACCTCTTATAATTTGATCAAGATTTGCACGCGGATCGGTTCCGCTCTTGCTTGCTCGCCCGACGGATGGGGGGTGCCGGGAAAAGCAAAAAAAGCGCCCTTCGGCATGCTGCCGAGGGGGCGCTTTCCTGACCATGAAAAGAGAACGGGAACAAAACCCCCTCTTTGCATCCTCTCCTATTGAGATGCAAAAAGAGCGCTCTGCGTCTCCCGGACGCTTCCACGATCGTGACTTCCCCCCGACGTCACATCTTGTACTGTCCATACTATACCATGCAAAAAGCGCTTTGTCAATGGGATTTTTAAAATTTTTTTGTGAAATTCTCATCTTTTTATCGATTTTTTTTGGGCGTTTTCACCGAATTTCCTGTGCCGTAAGCACGATTCCGACAAAAACGGCGACGCCGAAAGGCGCCGCCTATACAACATATTGTGGTCTGAGACTCGTTTTATACATTTTTGTAAACAATATCTGCGATTTCTGTCGTTTCTGCGGACAATGACGTCACATTTTCGCCGTCTTTTCATAGTAAACGAACGCCTCGTCCTCACCCGTTTTCTTCATGCCCGCGAGCTGAAGGCTCCTGCCCGAGCGCGCGTTCTCCTGAAAGTGCTTCGCCTCCACGCGCTCCAGCTCCAGCTTGGAAAAGGCGTACGCCATATACGCCGCGAGCGCCTCGGCGGCATACCCGCTGCCCTCGTACTCGGGCAGCAGCCGCACGCCGATCTCCGCCTCCGCCGTATAGCCGAAGCGGTGCAGGGTCGTCTCGCCGATGAGCACGTCGCCGCGGTAGATCCCAAGCGGCATCTCCATCTTTTTTGCGAAGAGTTCGCGCGCGCCGGAGAGGAACCAGTCCGCCGTCGGGACAAAGTCCGCAGCGACGTCCGCGCGCCAGTCGTACCCCCACCAGCGGTTGCGCGCCCCGTCCCCCGCGAGCCGCGCATAGACGGCGGCGTCCTCCTCGCGCACCGCTCTGAGCGTGAGCCGCTGCGTGGTGAGTTCGGGAAGTTCGGAGAGGGTATCGATGGGGCGGCGGGGCGTGACGGCATATTTGCCGACCACCTCGCAGGGCAGGTACTGCAATTTGGACTTTCTCAGCCCCATGTCGCCCGCGTCGTCCATGCGGTTGAGGTAGGTGACGTCCCCCGCAAACGCGAGCGCGAACTGCTGCGCGACCATGGGATAGGCGCCCTCGTAGCCGCGCAGCGCCTTTTCGACGTGCACGACGAGCATGTCGCCGCAGCGCTAGCCGATGGCGCACGCGACGATCTTCCCGCCCGCGCGCAAAAGTCCGCACCGCAGCCCGAAGGGGACGATCATGGGCACCAGCCCGTACACCTCATTCATCTCCTCGTCCGCGAGCTCGTCCGCCTTGGCGCGCTGAGCCGCCTCATATTCTTTGAGAAAGGCGACCAGTTCCGCCTCCCGCGCGGGCATGTACCCCTCGAACGACCAGTCGGGGTACATCTTTTTGAACTTGTTGACATGGTTGCGCTGCCCCGCGTACTTCCCGCCTGCGAAGGTGCGGAAGGACTCCGCTTCGTAGAGGTAGTCCCGCCAACGGCGGGTATTGGTGACGGAGACGTCGGAATAGCGCAGCGTCAGCCACGGCACGGCGTCCGCCTTAACGCCCGAAAAGCGCAGCCGCACTTCGTGGTCGCGGCAGCAGCGCTCGATCAAGGCGACGGCGCGCCGCTCCGCCTCCATGTCTCCCGTGCGCGAGAGGGGGTAGCGGAACCAGTCCCCGCCTGCATAGTGCTCCCTGATGATCAGACAGTCCTCCGCGACGGCAAACGCGGGCGCAAGATACTTGTACCACATGAACTGATAGCCGAGCGAGTAGTCGGAAAGGTGCGTGCATTGCCCTGCGAAGAAGGGGGCAAGCTGCCCGATCGCCTCTTTGTTGATGTCCGTAAATTTCAGCATAGGCTGTCCGCAGTGCGGACGATCTTCTCCTTTTTTGCGATATCGTGTTGAACGAGCAATTCCCGAATGATACAAAATGACCGCAAACGGCGGTCACTCTGTATGTGTTTTGTGCATATTTGGTACGATTTTTCGGGGTACGTCCCCCCGTTTTTTACTCCATGCGGTCGATGATATCCAGCAGCTCGCTGATGCGGTCCAGATCGTCGCGCGTGTAGTAATCGATATAGATGCGCCCCTTCTTATCCGTGCCGATGAGCGAGACCTTGGTCTTGAGCGTCGAGCGCAGCCGCTCCACGAGGTGCTTGAGCTCCGCGCTCGCGACCGCGTTTTTCTTCTCCTTTTCCCTGTCGAGCACCTCGGGCGGGTTTAAAAACTGCTTGACCGCGCGCTCCATTTCGCGCACCGACCAGCCGTTCTTGACGCACTCCCCGGCGAGCGCGATCTGCGCCTCTTTGGCGACGGGAACGAGCGTTCTCGCGTGCCCCGAGGAGAGCTTGCCCTCGCGGACGAGATCGACGACCTCGTCGGCAAGCGATAAAAGGCGCAGCGTGTTGGCGATCGCGGGGCGGGATTTGCCGAGGCGCTCGGCGAGCATCTCCTGCGTCAGCCCGAACTCCTCCATCAGCCGCTTCATGCCCGTCGCCGCCTCGATGGGGTTGAGGTCCTCGCGCTGCAGGTTCTCGATGAGGGAGATCTCCTGCACTTCCTTGTCGCTGAGGTCGCGAACGATCGCGGGGATCTTCTCCAGTCCCGCGCGGATGGCGGCGCGGTAACGGCGCTCGCCCGCGATGATCATATATTTTCCGTCGGCGTCCTTGTTGACGACGATGGGGCTGATCACGCCGTGTTCGCGGATGGAGTTTGCCAGATCGTTGAGCGCGTTTTCATCGAACGTCTTTCTGGGCTGGTGCGGGTTGGGGAAGATATCCTCGATGGGAAGCTCCGCAGGACCCGCGGCGTTGTCGTCAAACTCGGCGCGCGCGTTCTCGTACGCCTCCTCGGTGTCGCTGAACAGGGCGGACAGCCCTCTTCCAAGTCCTTTTGCCATACCTTACTCCCCCTTTCCTTCCGTTTTCTTTAAAAATTCTTCGGTGAGCGCCGCGTACGCACGCGCGCCCATACACTTGGGATCGTGCAGAAGGATGGGCTTGCCGTGGCTGGGCGCCTCGGAGAGGCGGATATTGCGCGGGATGACGATCTCATACAGCTTCTTGGAGAAATACTTCTTGATCTCTGCCGCGATCTGCTTGGAGATGAGCGAGCGCCCGTCGTACATGGTCAGTACGACGCCCTCCACCTTCAGTGACTTGTTGAGGTGCTGCCGCACGAGCGAGATGGTGTTCATCAGCTGCGAAAGCCCCTCCAGCGCGTAATACTCGCTCTGGATGGGGATGATCGCGCTGTCCGCCGCGGTGAGGGCATTGATCGTGAGAAGCCCCAGCGAGGGCGGGCAGTCGATGAGAATGTAGTCGAACGCGTCCTTCACGGGCGTGAGCGCGGCGCGCAGCACCTTGTCGCGGTTCTTCTTGTAGACGAGATCGACTTCCGCGCCCGCCAGATCGATATTGGCGGGCAGCAGAAACAGCCTCTCCAGCTCCGTTTCCAGAACATTGTCCTTGACCGCCTCGTCCTCAATGATGACGTTGTAGACGGACTTCTTCAGCGCTCCCTTGGAAAATCCCAGCCCCGTCGTCGCGTTCCCCTGCGGATCGAGGTCGACGAGCAGCACTTTTTTGCCCGCCTGCGCAAGATAAGCCGCCATATTGACGCACGTCGTCGTCTTTCCGACGCCGCCCTTCTGGTTGGAGAACGATATGATCTTTCCCATATTCCTCACTCCTCGTCCGGTTTGTCGGACGCTTCATCCTTCTTGTCTGCCTCAGCTTCGGTCACGCTCTCCTTTGCGCTCGTCGAAACTTCAGCCGTACTCTCCTTTGCTTGCTTTGTCGCCTTTGCACTCTGCGTGCCGAACGGGTTGTCAGGACGGCCCTTGTCGTGCTGTTCCATATATGCGAGCACTTCGGTGTAGGATGCGCCGTTCATCAGCATATCCACTTCCGCCGTGTAGATGGTCTCGCGCTCCACGAGGACGTGCGCCATATTGTCGAGGATGCTCCTGTTTTCGCTGAGCAGCGTCCTCGCGCGCTGGTGCGCCGCGTCGACGATCTTGTGCACTTCCGAATCGATGAGCGCCGCCGTCGCCTCGCTGTAGGAGTTGCGCTCCTCAAAGTCTCTGCCGAGGAACACAGGCCCGTCGCTGCCGTAGCAGATCGTGCCCAGCTTGTCGCTCATGCCCCATTCGGTGACCATCTTTTTTGCGATCTGCGTGACCTTGCGGATATCGCTGCTCGCGCCCGCAGAGACATCGTGAATGACGAGCTCCTCCGCGACGCGTCCGCCCAGCGCCATGCAGATCATATCGTTAAGCTGGTTAACTGTATAGCTGGAGTCATCCGTCTCGGGACGGGTGAGCGTGTAGCCTGCCGCCGAGCCGCGGGGAATAATGGACACTTCGTGAACATTATCGTTGTGCTCGCACAGCTTGGCGAGGATCGCGTGTCCCGCTTCGTGATAGGCGGTACACTTCTTGTCCGTCTCCGTGACAACGCGGCTCTTCTTCTGAGGCCCCATGATGACCTTGTTGATGCCCTCATACAGTTCGAGGTTGCCGATCGTCGTCTTGTTCGCACGTGCGGCGAGAATGGCAGCTTCGTTAAGAAGATTAGCAATATCCGCACCCGAGAAGCCGCTCGTCATGCGGGCGATTACCTTGAAGTTGACGTCGGGAGCCAGCGGCTTGTTGCGGGCATGGACTTTCAGGATCGCCTCTCTGCCCTTGACGTCGGGGAGGTTGACGTAGATCTGACGGTCAAATCTGCCCGGACGAAGGAGAGCGCTGTCGAGGATATCGGCACGGTTGGTTGCTGCCATGACGATGACGCCCTCGTTGGTCTCGAAGCCGTCCATCTGGACGAGGATCTGGTTGAGGGTCTGTTCCCGCTCGTCGTGACCGCCACCCAGTCCCGCACCGCGTTGACGGCCGACGGCGTCGATCTCATCGATGAAGATGATGCAGGGCTGATTGCGTTTTGCAGTGTCAAACAGGTCGCGCACACGCGAGGCACCGACACCGACGTACATTTCCACGAAGTCAGAGCCGCTGACGGAGAAGAAGGGCACGCCCGCCTCTCCTGCGACCGCCTTTGCAAACAGCGTTTTACCCGTTCCGGGAGGGCCGACGAGCAGCACACCCTTGGGGATCTTTGCACCCAGGCTGGAAAACTTCTTAGGAGTCTTTAAGAACTCAACAACTTCCTTGAGTTCCTCTTTCTCTTCCTCGGCACCTGCGACGTCCGAGAAGCGAACCTTGACATTGTTCGCGATCGGAGCTTTGGACTTGCCGAAGTTCATGATCTTGCCGCTGCCGCCGCTCATCGATCGCATGATGAGGTACATTGCGATGCCCACGACGAGCAGCACGCCCAGATAGACGATCGCATTGCTCCATCCTGCACCGGCGTTAGGATCCTGAAATCTTATGACAATGCCATACTCACTTTCCCAGGTCTCCAGCAAGCCGTCAGGATCGTAGCCGTCATAAAAGCTTGGGCCATGCGTCCAGTATGAATACTGCGAATTCGTGTTCGTAGTGGTATAGCCATAAATCGTGTACCCGGAAATGTAGATCATTTTGATCGGAGGTTCCGAGTTGTCTGTCTGCACTTCTCCTTCCTTAACCTCAATCAGATCGCGGAATTCACTAAAAGTGCGTTCTTTTGTTGCGTTGATCTGCGACGTGATCAGAAAGTATAATCCAATGCCGAGCACAGCAACCAGAACGACCGCAATCACAGTTTTTACCGTTCTACTCAAAATTTCACTCCTTTTTGTTTCAACGTTTTGATATCGATAGTATGCCCCGATATGCCTTTGTTATTGTAGCACGAAATTGTCCCGTTGGCAAGCCTTTCTTTGAAAATCTTTCCGATTTTTCATAATTATCACTATATTCCCTTAAAATGGCGGTTTTATGCCATTATTTTGGCGGTTTTTTGCTTTGCGTTATCTTATTTTTGCCAAAAAGTGTTTCATGTGAAACACTCCGAAGAATTTTTAAGAAAATTTGGTGTTTCACGTGAAACATACAACGCAAAAATATATTTTGAGTGCACATGGTTTATGTCATATGACAGCCATTTATCTATAAAAATGTAAGGAAAAAGGCGTCGCGAGTGCGACGCCTACAGTGCAGCTTACTCTATCAAACTAAAATATTGGAAATTTGCTGCCCAAATGAACCAATCGGAGTGGTAAATGACGCTCACAACAGAAGTCTGCGAAATGAGAAGATTGAGGCTATCCGAATTGATCCAGTAGCATGCCGTCAAAATCAGATAGATGATGACGATCGCCTCCAAAAGCCCCAGAACTGCACCGAGCAAGCGATTGATCGTCGCAAAGAACTTGCAAGAATTCGCAATCGCTGTACCAAATGCACCTAAGAGCATCGCGCCCAACTTTACAATCACAAAAAGCAAGATAAACGATATGATAAGCGCAACGATACTTGCCGGAGTTTCTCCAATGCCGTTTGCAATTGCGGTCGTCATTCCAAACCAGCTCTCAAGCGCATTTTTGAATGGATTACAAAAGGACACGGCCACAATGATCGCAAAAATTGTACCGGCAAGCTTGAAAATTCCCTTTACAAAACCTCGCCAGGAACCAAAGAGAAGTCCAAGCAGCAAAATTGCAAAGAGAATGACATCCAAAACCCAGGGTGGCACGCAATTACCTCCTTTCCTAAGAATGCAATGATTATAGCACATTTTGCAAAAAAAGTCACGCCGCCAAAGTAATTTGTTATAAAAATTCACGCAATGGTCAAAAACAACCGTGGAGGCGATCATGGAACATACCTTTCATTTTAACAACTGCATGGCGGAGACGGGCGTATATCTGGCACTCAGAAAGGCTTTAGGACCGCTTACATCTCCGCCCGTCATCCTTTGCATCGGAAGCGATCTCGCCGTCGGTGACAGTCTGGGACCGGTCACCGGGACCATGTTACAGAAAAAAGATGGCAGCTTTTCCGGCTACATCTATGGCACACTCAAAAATCCGATCACGGCAAAGGAAGCAAAGTATCTCTCTGCATTTTTCAGATGCACGCATCCACACAGCAAGATAATCGCGGTCGACGCCGCAGTCGGTGCAGATTCCGATATAGGACTTATTAAAGTTGTCAGTCAGCCATTGCAGCCTGGCGCAGGCGCAAATAAAAAACTTCCCAAGATCGGAGACGTTTCTGTCCTCGGGATCGTCGCAAAAAAGTCGCCGCTTACTTATGCGCTGTTCAACCTGACGCGCATGGGCGTCGTATATTCGATGGCAGAAATTATCGCAAACTCAATTCAGAACTTAACTAATGAATGTTGTGAAAATCTCTCAAAAACTGTATCATAAAGAAACAAGCGATGATAATTAGTACATTTCATCAACTTTTTTGAAATTTTTTTCGATATTGTTGACAAAGTGACTTTCCTCAGTTACAATTAAATAAAACATATAAGGAGAAAAACATCATGGTTAAGACAACGAAGACCAAGACTTTTGATACTGATACCGCCACCGTCGTGAAGAAGGTCGTCTGCGGTGCATACGGCGATCCCGCCGGCTACGAGATGACAATGTATCTCACGCCCGAGGGAGATTACTTCCTCTACACGAACGGCGGCGCTGAGTCCGCTTACAAGACGGAGAAGATCACGTCCTACACCAAGGCTAACGCCAAGAAGTGGCTGGAAGAGAACTGAACATACAATTTAAGCCCTGTCTGAGAAAGGACAGGGCTTTTTTGTACCGCAAAAATCAGAAAATGACTGCCAGCTTTTGGCTCTCACTACGTGCAGGAGCCCGAATTTTTGCCGCAAAATTATTTTACGAATAGTTTCTGGGGGCACTTTTAATACTCTGGCTCCCCTGAATCGAATATTTAGGGGAGCTGGCGCCGAAGTCGTCTGAGGGGTGTGATGAAACAGACCCTTCCGGCCCCGCTCGCGCTCGCCACCGTCTTGGCGGCGCCACGGGAAAGCGCCGCCTGCGGGCAAGAAATCGCCGCTGAAAATGACGATTTCTAAGTTCGGCGTGCGCGCACAGCGCACCGCTCTGCTGCGCATGACGCACGCCTCACCCTAAAACTTTGATTTTCAGGGGATGCAAGTGTTGAGTAGTTCGCACGAAAATAAAAACGAGGCAGTCATTTCAATGGCTGCTTCGTTTGCGTATCGGAATAAAATGAACGCTAATCATCTTTATTGTTTCGGAAAGCGCCGCTTACCTGTCACGCTCTGACAGACGACCTTCCAGACGTCCACAACGGGAAGCGCCGCGCATGTCTCGGCGGAATAGTCTGCATACCCCGTATGCTCCAGCAGGCGCGCAATCCCGCGCACGCGCTCCTCCCCCTCGCAGCGGGAAGCATGCCCGAAGGCGATGACGCTCTGATAGTCCGCCGTGACGGAGTGACCCGTCTCAACGTACCCGTCAAGCGCGTCCCACTCCAGACAGACGCGGGCGTCCTTTGCAAGCAGGTCGAGCTTTCTGCCCTCCGTCGCGCAATGGAAGTAGACGACGAGCGCGCCGTCCTGCACGTCGTAGCCGAACGTGAGCGGGACGATATAGGGGAAGTCGTCCGCATACATCGCCATACGCACAGTCTGGCAACTGTTCACAATCTCAACTATCTCCGAAAAGTCCTGAATTTCTCTGTCTGCTTTTCGCATGATATCTCCTCAGTCGTACGCCGGCATTTTTCTTGTTTGGTTACGAAAATGCGATAACGTACCCCAAAAATTGGTACCATTTCTTAGAAAAAGGACGCATCTCTGCGTCCTTTTTTGATTATTCGTCCTTGTTCTCGTCGTCCGTATCCTTACCGAGATAGGTACCGAAGAACCCGGAGAAGCCGCCCTTTTTGTAGCCGACCGAGCTGCCGCTCTCGTTCTTGAAGCTGGTGCCCGACGATTCAGGTGTTCCCTCGGCGGGAAGCTCGCGCTTGGGGTGCGGCTTTCTCTCGCCGTAGCGGGGCTTGTTGTAGCCGCCGCGCGAACGGTCGCCGTACTTGCCGCGGCCGCGGTCGTTCCTGCCGTTTCTGTCGCGCTTATCGTATGTGCGCATGTTCTTGGGAATGATGACGACAAAGCGCGCAGGCTCCTTTCCCTCGCTCTTGGTCGTAACGTCGGGATTGTCCACGAGCGCGGAGTGGATGATGCGGCGCTCGTATGGGTTCATCGGCTCGAGGCGGACGCGCTTCCCGAGGCGCACAGCCTTGGCGGCGAGCTTGTTTGCAACCCGCTTCAAGGTCTCCTCGCGGTCCTCGCGGTAGTTCTCGCAGTCGACGACGACGCGCTTGTAGTCCTTTCTGCCGATGTTGGCGACTGCGCCCGCGAGCGTCTGCACGGCGTCAATGACTTCGCCGCGCCGCCCGATGATGTTCTTCACCGAAGTGGCAGTCAGTTCGATGACGATCTTCTCGTCCTCCCCCTTGAGTTCGGCGTGAACCTCCTCGCCGATGAGGGGAAAGAGCCCTTCCAGGAACTCGACCGCTCTCTCGCCGTCCGTGCGCTCGATGACGGTCAGTTTGACCTGCGCGGGCTTGGAACCGATCAGGCGCTTCTTGCCCTCGTCCAGCACTTCCACAGTCACGTCGCTTTCCTTGACGCCCAGCGTTTCAAGTCCGACTTTGACGGCCTCTTCCACCGTCTTTCCGGTAAAAATGTTTTCCATGCCCTTATTCCTTCTTATCTTTATTCTTGCGGGACTTGCCCTTTTCTTGCTTTTCACGCGCCTCGCGCTCGATCATCCACTGCGGCTTGTACCCGATCTGCGCGATTGCCTTCTTCTCTTCCTTTTTCTTGAAGATGATGCCAAGGATGAGGTTGGAGAGCAGGGTGACGATCAGGGAGAACAAACTCGAAATGAGCATGTAGATCGTGAACGCGGCGCTGTACATGAACGCAAACACGGCGTAGATGAGCGGCATGGCGACGAGCATGATCTTCTGCGTCCTTGCTGCAGATCCCTGACCATCCACCGTCTGATACTGTCTGCTCTCCTTGTTGGAGCGCATCATGACGACCTGCGAGACCACCATGAGCGCAATGGAGATGATAATGAGCCCGAAGTAGCCGTTTGGCTCCTCCTTCTGCTCGGTGAGGCTCGCCGTCAGGTCATCGTAGTTTGCCTGTTTAAAGACGCTGCTCAACTGTGCCGTCGACCCGTCTGCAAGTGTGACCTGCGCATTGTTGCCGAAGTTCTGCTGGAACGTCGCGTAATCCTGCGGGATGGGATGGTTGTAGGAGACGTCCGGATACCAGACGTTTGCCACCCACAAAAAGTTTGCGCGGTTGCTTAAATACCAGTCGCGCGCGCTGTCCGCACCGATCTTCTTGACGTAGTCAAGGCAGGCGGTATCCCTGTCCTCGGCGGACGCAATGCTCTCATATGCCGCCGCTTCATTTGTCTGAAGGTAGGCAAGCAGGCGGTCGGTATCGATGGTATACTCCTTACTTACGCTCGTCGCTTCCAGGGAATATCTGTAGCTGATGAACTTTTCTTCCTCCAGCGGCGTCACATACAGATAGAGAATATCACCGTTTTGCGCAATGGTATAGCTGCATTCGCCCTCCGTCACGCTCTCACCGGGCGCGCCAAAGGAAAGGGACTGCTCCGTCCCGTCCGCATTCGTATAGACAAGGCGGTATCCTTCCTCTTCGGACGCCCGATCTGCAAGCATGAAGTCGATACCCTCTGTCCCGTGCGCGGTGATCGCAGCGTTGTAGCTTGACGACATCTGCACGAAGAAATCGAGGTTGGCGTATCTGGAATAGGCGTTGAAGCCCTGGAACGCGACGATAATGACGACAAAGGAGATGATCATCGGCAGGCACGCGCCGAAGACGCTGTAGCCGTTCTTCTTGTACAGCTCCATCATCTTCTGGTTGTACATGGTCTTGTCGTTCGCGTACTGCTTCTGGAGCTTGTCCAGATCCTCCCGCATGCTGCGCATAATGAGCGTCTGCTTGCGCGTGGTATAGCGCTGGTAGGTATCGAATGGCAGCGTGATCGCCTTTAAAATGAGCGTAAAGCAAATAATACCGACACCGATGATGCCGACGCTCTCAATGATCGTCTGCACGAACTGACCCAGCCAGTCCAGCCCGATCCGATAGCCTTCGCTGAGCAGCGTGATTTCCACGCTGTTTAGTAACGTCATGATCGACTGCATAGATAACTCACTTTCTTGTTTTTATCGCCGCAAATGTCACAGCAACCACTTTTTCTTGGAATATTTTTCGGGCGCGGGATCGATCCAGCCCCGCGAAAGGGGATTACAGCGCAAAATGCGCCATGCGCCGAGCAAAATGCCGCGCACGACGCCGAGATTGTTGATGCAGCGCTTGGTATATTCCGAACAAGTGGGCTTGTACAGACACATCCCTCTGGAGAGATATTTCTGATAGAAACAAATGCACCTGATGCAAAGACCTTTCAGAACCGGCCTATATGCCTTTTTTCTGAGGTACCGCCAATTTTGCTGCAGCAGGCTCCTGAGTGCAATCTTCAACAAGTTTTTCCCTTTTGAAGATCCTTCCCACGTCGCGCTCGAACGCGGCATAGGAATATGACTTTGCGGCGCGCGGGATGAGAAGGATGAGATAGGGCGCCTTTAACGCGTGCGCGTGCGCGCGGAATGCTTCGCGCAGCAACCGCTTGATGCGGTTCCTGACGACGCTCTTTCCATATTTTTTCCCGACGCAGACCGCAAATCTCGTCCGATCGCTCGGCAGAAAGATAATGGTCAGGCTCTCCGCATGCGCCCTCTTTCCTGCCCGCAGGGCCCTGGAAAATTCCTTCTTCTTCTTGACCCGCAGGATCTTCACGGCGTTTACGCGGAAATGTGCTTTCTGCCCTTGTTTCTTCTTCTCTTGAGCGTGTTTCTGCCGCCCTTGGTCTTCATGCGCTGACGGAATCCGTGCACCTTGCTTCTCTGGCGCTTCTTGGGCTGATACGTTCTCTTCATACAATACTCCTTTTTTGGAAACTCAATTTTTTTATTTTTTTGATTATAGGCGATTTCGTCCGTTCCGTCAAGCAATTATGCGGCGTTTCGGACGGGTAAAATGAGATAGAGGCTGTCTTTTCTCTCCAAATTCTGCAAAATAAAGGGTGAAACGGCGCCGTTGAAGGAGAGGACGACCTCTTCCTCCTCCAGGGCGCGCAGCGCGTCTAAAAGAAACTTCGCGTTCATGGAGATGGTGATCTCCGTTCCATCGATTGCCGCCTTCACCGTTTCTGCCACGTTGCCGTAGTCGGAGACGGAGGAGATCTTCACGCTCTCCGCGCCGATATCCAGCGTCACAAGGTTGTTCTTGTCCCCGCGGATGAGGATGGCGGCGCGCTCTGCAGAGGCGATGATCTCCTCGCGCTTCAGGGTGACGACGGTCGTAAATCTGGTCGGGATGACGTTCTCCTTGCGGATGAACTCTCCCTGATAGAGTCTGGAGACGACAGTGGTATCGCCCTCTTTGACAAGCAGCATGCCGCCCTGGGTATAGAGGGTGATCTCCTCGCTCTCGCCTTCCAGAAGTTTGGAAATTTCCGAAAGGGTGCGCGCGGGGCAGATGATGCTCTTTTCGCCGCTCTTTGTGACGATCTCCGCCTTCGTGCAGGCGAGGCGGTACCCGTCCAGCGCGCACATCTCAAGTTCATCTTTGAACTCCATCAGGCAGCCCTTGAGGATGGGGCGGGAATCGTCCGTCGCGCAGCAGAACGTCGTCTCCGCGATGATCTTCTTGAGGGATTGCTGCTTCATCGTAAAGGAATTTTCGCCGACGGTAAAGTCGATGCGCGGAAATTCCTCGGCGGGCAGGCTCTGTAAAAAGGTGCCGGCGTCGCGGTAGCTGATCTCCACGCCCTTTTCTCCCGTCGCGATGCAGACCTCTTCCCCCGACAGTTTTCCGATAAAATCGGAAAAGAGCTTGCCGGGGACGCACACGTCGCCCTCCTCGAACACCTCCGCCTTGACGTTCTTGCTGATGGAAAGTTCGCCGTCGGTCGCAAGCAGATTGACTTCTGTGCCGTACGCGGAGAGTTTGATGCATTCCATGATGGGCGCGGTCGTTCTCACGGCGCACGCCTTGCTCACCTTCATGACCGCTTCCGAAAGGGAGAGCCCGTCGCATACAAATTTCATTGCACTCCTCCAATGATCTGCTCTTCCCGTCGCCTTTATCCTGATAGGATATAAAAAGAATATTTATAATAGTAATAATAATAGGGGCGGGGGAAAAGTGGACAACTTTTTTTACCCCTCTATTATAGCGAAAAAGGGCGGAAAATACAAGCATTTTGACCTGTTTTTGCAAAACAGCCCAATTTTTCACCGGGGGATAAGGGTGTGGAAACAGATGTGGAAAAAATTGTTATCTTCGGGGAAAAGGGGACAACCTTTTTGGGAGCAGGAAGAGGGGCGACGCCTCGTAACAGAAAAAAAGCTGCAAAAAAGGGGTTATCCCCAAAATTTTGGGGAGTGGGGAAAAAGTTTGTCCATCTTTCCTCTTTGCGGTTGAAAAGGAACGGAAGGTGTGATATAATCGTAGCATGCAAACGAATTCACCCGATTTTGCCGCCTTACAGGCGGAAATAGCGCAAAAAGAGGCGCTCTTTCAGCGCTTTTATCAGCTGCTCATCGAATACAACGCAAAATTCAATTTAACGGCGATCACAAAAGAAGAGGAAGTTTTCCACAAACATTTCCTCGATTCACTCGCGGGCGCCCATCTTTTGTCCGAAAAAAGCCGCGTCGTGGAGATCGGTTCGGGCGCGGGCTTTCCCTCCCTGCCCATAAAACTGGTGCGGGACGACCTCACCTTTACCCTTGTGGAGAGCACGGGCAAGAAGTGCGCCTTTTTGCGCACCGCGGTGCAGGAGCTGGGGCTGACGGGCGTGAGTGTCGTCAATGCCCGCGCCGAGGAGCTGGGCAAAGATCCCTCTTTCCGCGAAAAGTTTGACGCTGTCATCGCGCGCGCCGTCGCACCCCTTGCCTCGCTCGCCGAGTACTGTATGCCCTTTGTGCGCGTGGGCGGCAGTTTTGTCGCATGGAAGGGGAGCGCGGACGAACTGGAGACGGGGCGGCGCGCCATCGCGATCTTAGGCGGCGCAGCGGAGGTGATCGGGTACGACCTGCCCGAAGGGTATGGGGAACGCACGCTCATCGTGACATACAAGAGAAAGCATACGCCTGCGCAGTATCCGCGCGGCAACGGAAAAGAGCGGAAAAATCCTCTTTGAGGAGAGAAAGAGAGAATATGAGGTTGACTTGTGCCCTGACGGGGCATCGCGCGCTCCCGCAGAATTTCAACGTCAATGCACTGTATGATGCATTGGAGGAGCGCATCCGTGCGGGCTGCGACCGCTTTTTATGCGGAATGGCGCGCGGATTTGATCTGACGGCATTAAAGTGCCTTGCCGACCTGCGGGAAAAGTACAAAATCACGCTGGTCGCCTGCATTCCCTACCGCGGGCAGGTGCGCAGCATGCAGCAAGAGGAAAGGGCGCTGTATTGCAGCTTACTGGACTTTTGTGATGAGAAGATCGTTCTGCACGAGGCGTATGTAAACGGCTGTTTTCTGGAGCGCAACCGCTACATGGTGGACCGCGCGGACGTCTTGCTCGCCTACTGCAGAAAGGAGACGGGCGGCACGGCGTACACCGTCAGTTACGCAAAAAAGAGGGGCGTGGACGTCGTCCTGTTCGAAAACTGAAAAATAGGACACTAAGTCTCAAAATCCGACAAAATCCGCTCTCCTTCTTCCCCTTTTCTTCGGCTATACTATCCGCATAGAGGTGACGTATGGCGTACGAAAAGAGGGTATGTGTGGTCAAACAGATCAAAAAGGGGTTCTCCGCCGACGGCGGCGCTTTGACGGGCGCCGTGTATGCCGAGCGGCTGGGCGATGAACTCACGATCACGCCCCGCATCGCGGGGCTTTCTCCGCTTAGGGACGGGAAATATCTGCTCGTCTTTTGCGCGGATGGTGAGACGCTCTGTCTGTCCCTCAGCGGGAGCGCGTCGCTGCGGCCGGAGCATGCTCCCTCCATCCAAAAGGGGTTTTCGGTACTTCTGTGCTATTATAAGGGGGAAGCGGAGCCCGTCGCCTTCGGCAGGTGCGGCGCCGCAAGCGAGAGCTGGCAGGAGCTGTTATCTTCGGTCACGGAGAGCAAAAAGCGCACCATTCCCATTCCCGCCCCGCCCAATCAGCTTCCGGGCGTCGCGCCCAACATTCCCCTTGCACCCGGCGTTCCCCTGCCAAGTCCCCTGCCGCCCGAAGTGCCCGGGGAAAACGACGGCTCCCCACAGGAGGAGCGCGCCGCCGCGCGCTACGATGACGAAGCGATTGCCGCAGACAACTATTTCGAAGATGCGCGCGATGCAGATGCAAAAGCTTCTCCTTCAGATGCGCAGGCGGACGGGGCGGCGGCTCACGGCGATGCGCGCGACGCTTTCTCTCGTCCGCGCGGCACGCTTACATACTATCATTCGATAAAACACAAGCTGGAAGAGGCATTCCGCGGGGAGAAAGATTCCCGCCTTCTCTCCGTCTTTCCGCACTCCGAATGGGTAAGACATGGGGATGCGCTTTTGGGCGTCGTCTACGAGGAGGGCATTCCGCGCTATCTGTGCGTCGCCGCCGAAGGCGATAAGCCCAAGGAGATGGGGGAGAACGCTGTCTTTGTGCCGCTTTCGCCCTTTTCGGAGGAGAGCGGGATGTGGATCGTCTTTCAGGACGCCGATACGGGAGAATATATTAAAACAAGCATCGAATGATATTTGCAGCGCGTCTTGATCGTGCGCCGTCCTGGCCGCGGAGCGTTTCCCGGATTACAAGGAAACGCCCCGCGGTTTTTTTGTGTGGATTTTCAGGGGAGGCGGACCCTTCCGACGGGCTAACGCCCGCCACCTCCCCTAAAACTTTGTTTCAGGGGAGGCAGGAAGCCCTCCCTGCAATTGCCGCACTTTTTTCGGCTTTGATTGAAATTTCCGATCGATTTGATCGGAAATCAAAAAGATGCGTCTGCGATTTTTCCCTGATTTTCACATGAATTTGTTTACAAGGGGGAAAATTTGTGCTATACTGTACCATGGGATGCGAGCGGGTATTTTTTGCAGCATCCCATGGACACGGATACTTTTTCAGGAGGAAATATATGGCATACCCCACCACGAACAAGAAAGTCATCGCGTTCGTCGAAGAGAGCGCGAAGCTCGCCTGCCCCGATCAGATCGTCTGGATCGACGGCAGCGAGGCACAGCTCGAGGCGCTTCGCAAAGAGGCGTGCGAGACGGGCGAGATCATCAAGCTCAATCAGGAGAAACTCCCCGGCTGCTACTATCACCGCACCGCCGAGAACGACGTCGCCCGCGTCGAGGCGCGCACGTTCATCTGCTGCAGAGACAAGGACAACGCAGGTCCCAACAACTACTGGATGGACCCCAAGGAAGCGTATGCAATGTGCGCGGAGATCGCGCGCGGCAAGATGAAGGGAAGAACGATGTACGTCATTCCCTATTCGATGGGTATTGTCGGCTCCTCCTTCTCCAAGATCGGCATCGAGGTCACCGACTCCATCTACGTCGTCCTCAACATGGCGATCATGACGAGGGTCGGGCTTGACTGCTACGAGGCGCTCGGCGAGGACGGCGACTTCATCAAGGGATTCCACTGCAAGTGCGACGTCGATCCCGAGAAGCGCTATATCATGCACTTCCCCGAGGACGTCACCATCATCTCCGTCAACTCCGCATACGGCGGCAACGTGCTTCTGGGCAAGAAGTGCTTCGCGCTGAGAATTGCGTCCTATCTGGGCAAGCAGGAGGGCTGGATGGCGGAGCACATGCTCATTCTTGGCGTGACCTATCCCGACGGCAGCAAGAAGTATATCGCGGCGGCGTTCCCGTCCGCGTGCGGCAAGACCAACCTCGCCATGCTCATCCCGCCCAAGCACTATCAGGAGATGGGCTACAAGGTGGAGACGGTCGGCGACGATATCGCGTGGATCCGCGTCGGCAAGGACGGCAGGCTCTTGGCGGTCAACCCCGAGAACGGTTTCTTCGGCGTCGCGCCCGGCACCAACGAAAAGAGCAACCCCAACGCGCTCGCGGCAACCAAAAAGAACACCATCTTCACCAACGTTGCGATCAATCCCGAGGACAACACCGTCTGGTGGGAAGGGCTCACCAAACCCGCGCCCGCACACCTCATCGACTGGCTGGGCAACGAGTGGACGCCCGATACCGGCGTGAAGGCGGCGCACCCCAACTCCCGCTTCACGGCGCCCGCCGTCAACTGCCCCTGCCTTTCGGAGGCGTTCAACTCCAAGGAGGGCGTGCCGCTTGACGCGATCATCTTCGGCGGCCGCCGCGCAACCACCACGCCCCTTTGCTATCAGTCCCGCGACTGGGATCACGGCGTGTTCGTCGGCTCCATCATGTCCAGCGAGACGACGGCAGCCGCAACGGGCGCGACGGGCGTGCTCCGTCACGACCCCATGGCGATGAAGCCCTTCTGCGGCTATCACATGGGCGACTACTTCGC
>DXBS01000107.1 GCA_019116405.1 Candidatus Gallimonas intestinigallinarum
GCGCCGAGGCGCATCGTGCCGCCCATCTTGACGCCGTACTGATCGGGCATGAGGTCGATGACGGAGTGCTTGCCCTCGGGATAGAACTCGGAGGAATTTGCGTCCTTGAGCCCCAGCACGTTGCGGGCGAACTCAATGACCGCGACCTGCATCCCGAGGCAGATGCCCAGATACGGGATATTGTGCTCGCGCGCATAGCGGCAGGCAATGATCTTGCCCTCGATGCCGCGCCCGCCAAAGCCGCCGGGAATGAGCACGCCGTCCACGTCCTTCAGGACTTCGCCGACGTTCTGTTCGGTGAGCGCCTCGGTATCCACCCAGTCGATCTCCACCTTCGCGCCCGTCTCGTACCCGCCGTGCGCGAGCGCTTCGGCGACGGAGAGATAGGCATCGTGCAGCTGCACATATTTGCCGCACAACGCGATCCTGACCTTTTTTTCGCGGGAATGCACCCTGTCCAGCATCTCCTGCCACTCGGTCATGTCGATCGTGCGGGGGTCGAGGTGCAGGATATCGCACACGATCGTGGAAAGGTTGCTCTTTTCCAGCATCATGGGCGCCTCGTACAGCACGGGGACAGTCAGGTTCTCAATACAGCATTCCGGCCGCACATTGCAGAACATGGCGATCTTTTCGCGGATGCTGTCGGGCATGGGCGCATCCACGCGCGCCACGATAATATCGGGGAAAATGCCCATGCCCTGCAGTTCCTTGACGGAATGCTGGGTAGGTTTGCTCTTGAACTCACACGAGCCGGAAATATACGGCACGAGCGTGACATGAATAAAGCAGCAGTTGTCCCTGCCCACTTCACGCGCGACCTGACGGATCGCCTCCAAAAAAGGTTGGGACTCGATATCACCCGTCGTACCGCCGATCTCGGTGATGACGATATCGGCGTTCGTCGACTTTCCGACCTGGTAGATGAAGGACTTGATCTCGTTGGTGATGTGCGGAATGACCTGCACCGTCTGTCCGAGATACTCGCCGTTGCGCTCCTTGTTGAGGACGTTCCAGTACACCTTGCCAGTGGTGAGGTTGGAGAACTTGTTGAGGTTCTCGTCGATGAAGCGCTCGTAGTGCCCCAGGTCGAGGTCGGTCTCTGCGCCGTCCTCGGTGACGAACACCTCGCCGTGCTGATAGGGGCTCATCGTCCCCGGGTCGATATTGATATAGGGATCGAGCTTCTGCGACGCCACTTTATAGCCCCGCATCTTGAGAAGGCGGCCAAGAGATGCCGCCGTAATGCCCTTTCCAAGTCCCGAGACAACGCCGCCCGTGACAAAGACGTATTTCGTCATACCTGCTTTTTTCCTCCGGTAAAAAAATCTGTCGCCTGACGAAATTGCAGGCAAGTGATCGAATGTATTACAGTTCCGCTTCACCCTTGAAGGCGAACGCCGCGGGACCCGTCATATAGACGGCCTGCGGGGTGACGCGGATCACAAGGTCTCCCCCGCGCAGGTGCAGTCTGATATCAGCATCTTCCTCGCAGTAGCCCATGAGGCACGCCGCGACCGCCGTTGCGCACGCGCCCGTGCCGCACGCCCATGTCTCGCCGCTTCCGCGCTCCCAGACGCGCATGGTCAGCTCATTTTTCCCGTCCACACGCACGAACTCGGTGTTGACGCGCTCGGGAAAGTGCCCGTCGTGCTCAAACATGGGCCCGATCTTCTCCAGATCGAGCGTATAGGGATCGTCAACGAAGGTCACGCAGTGGGGATTGCCCATGGAGACGCAGGTGACGCGGTACTCCCTGCCCCCCACTTCGAGTGGCACGTTTACGGCGCGCTCGCCCGGAAAGTTTGCGGGAATGTGCGCGGGACGCAGCTCCGCCGCCCCCATGTCCACGCGGACGGACACGACGGCGCAGTCCTCCACCGTGAGCACAAGCGTCTTGATGCCGCTGAGCGTCTCCACTGTGAGCACGTCCTTTTTCATGCCCTTGATCTCATAGAGAAACTTTCCGATGCAGCGGATGGCGTTGCCGCACATCTTGCCCTCGCTGCCGTCTGCGTTGAACATGCGCATCTTTGCATCCGCCGCGTCACTCGGGCAGATATACACGACGCCGTCCCCGCCGACGGAAAAGTGCCTGTCGGAAAGTTTTTTTGCAACGGCGCACGGATCGGCGGGAAACCAGTCGAAGCAATCGAAATAGATATAGTCGTTGCCGATGCCATGCATCTTGTAAAAGGTCTTTGTCATAAATCAGCGAATGATGATCTGCTCGCGCTCCGCGCCGACGGAGATGTACTTAATGTTACACTCGCAGAGTTTTTCCAGGAGCAGCACGTAGTCCTGCGCCGCCCGGGGAAGTTCTTCAAATTTGCGGCAGGACGTGATATCGCAGTGCCAGCCTTTGACCCTTTCAAAGACGGGCTTGCACAGATCGAGCGCATCGGTAAACGGGAACTCATGGACGATCTTGCCGTTTAAATCATACGCCGTACAGATCTCAAGCTCCTCGAACTCGGACAGAACGTCGAGTTTGGTGAGTGCGATCTCGTCCGACCCCTGGCAGCGGATGCCGTAGCGGGACGCAACCACGTCGAAGGGGCCAACCCTTCTGGGTCTGCCCGTTGCAGCGCCGTACTCGCCGCCCGCCGCGCGCAGCTTTTCCGCCTTCTCGCCGAAGTACTCCGCCGTGAAGGGCCCCTCGCCCACGCAAGTGGAGTACGCCTTCATGATGCCGACGGACTTATCCAGCTTGAGGTTGGGCACGCCCGCGCCAATGGGCGCGTACGCCGCGATCGTCGACGAAGATGACGTATAGGGATAGATGCCGAAGTCGATATCGCGCAGTGCGCCGAGCTGCGCTTCGAACATGATGCGCTTGCCCGCCTTGTGCGCCTCGTTGAGATACAGCCCGACGTCGCAGATATAGTCTTTGAGCGGCTCGCCGTACGTCTTGAGATAGTCGATGACTTCCTCCGCCGTGATGGGCGCGTGTCCGTACCCCTTTTCCACGGTGAGGTTCTTCCATTCCACGATGTCCCTGACGCGCGCGTACATCCGCTCGGGATGCAGCAGCTCGCCGATACGGAACGCCTTCTTCATGTATTTGTCCGCATACACGGGCGCGATGCCGCGACGGGTGGAACCAAACTTCTTATCTGCGAGGCGCTCCTCCTCCAGGCAGTCCATCAGCACATGATAGGGCATGGTGATGACCGCCTTGTCGCTGATCCTGAGGTTTTCGGGCGTGATCCTGATACCCTGCGCGCGAAGGCGGCCCGCCTCCTCCGTGAGGTGTTTGATATCGACGACCATGCCGTTGCCGAGCACGTTGACGACGCCCTCGCGAAGGATGCCCGAGGGAAGCAGGTTGAGGATGAATTTCCCCCGCTCATTGATGACGGTATGACCGGCGTTGTTGCCGCCCTGATAGCGGCAGACGATGTCATAGTCCTCGGACAGCAAGTCGACCATTCTGCCCTTGCCTTCGTCGCCCCAGTTGATCCCGCAGATCGAAGTAAGCATTCTTTTTTCCTCCTCGTGACGGCAGCAAAAGCATACAAAGCCGGCTGCCAAACAATCGGATTCATTATACAATAATATGCGCCGTTTTGTCAAGCGGAACAATGAAAAAAGCAACTTTGCCGCACCGCATCCCTTGCGGCACAGGATTTTTGATTTTGTGGGAAATTTTTACAAATTTTTGCAAGATTTTTACAATTTTTTTCCATCTGTCCCTTGACAAGCGACGCACGTCGGCGTAAAATAATAAAAATACAAGAAGGTCAGGTTGAAAAGATGTATTGCAGAGACTGCGGAGCGAAACTGTCGCTCAGATTTTTAGAAAACGAGGGGCTCATCCCCTACTGCGAAAGATGCGGCGCGTTCAAGTTCCCCTATTTCCCCGTCGCCGTGTCCATGACGGTCGTCAACCGCCAGGAAAATAAGATTCTGCTCGCCAGACACACGGGCGAGCAGGACTATAAACTCTTTGCGGGCTACATCAAAAAGGGCGAGACGGCAGAAAAGGCCATCCCGCGCGAACTCAAGGAG
>DXBS01000108.1 GCA_019116405.1 Candidatus Gallimonas intestinigallinarum
GCTGCACATAGTAATTGGGCGTAAGCATGACGTCGCGCGCGTTAAACCAGATCATATCGGGCGTCCAGCGGTAGTTATAGGTGGAAGCAAACATCGGCGCATAGCACGTCATCTTCACCACGTCCGAGTTGCGCTCGCAGCCCGTCAGGAATGCCGCCTCCGCAAGGGCGCTGCGCAGGTTGTTGTCGCCGTTGAGACGGCCTCTGCCGTCCGACATCGTGTGCATGGCGTACTCTCCCATGAACACCTTTGCGCCGTCTCTGTCGTAGCAGTCATAGCGCTTTGTGTTGTCGATAAACCACTGATAGGAGTTGTAGACGTGCTCGTCCACGATCATGTCGCGGTACTTTTCGTTGATGACCTTCCAGCTGTCGTTGCTGTCCTGCGGGCGGATATCCACGCCTGCCGACGTCACGACCGTGATATCGAAGAGTTTGAGAAGGTCGGTCATTCTGCCCTTGTAGCGGTACTGGCGCACGCCGAGAAGGCAGGATGCAAAGTTATCGAAGTACTCATAGCCCCAGTTCTCGTTGCCGATGCCGATATACTTGAGTTCGAAGGGCGCGGGGTGCCCCATATCGGTACGCACCTTTGCCCAGTAGGACTCGTTGGGATCGCTCGAAGAAACGTCGCCCTTGGCGAAGTAGATGAGGTCGGCGACGTTGTCGATGACCTCCGTCTTGAATGCCGGCGTGCCGGGCATGATGCGCTGGTACCCCGTCTTGCGCTGCTCGCCCATACGGATCTGGCAGAGAAGCCCGCAGTGGAGCACGGGAAGCGGCGTTGCACCGATATCCTCGCACAGGCAGAAGTACTCATAGAAGCCGATCCCGTAGGACTGCAGATAGCGCCAGAGGTTGGGGATCTGCTTTCTCTGTTCCAGAGGCCCCACCGTGTTGCGCCACTTGTACTGATAGTCGAAGGAGACGTCGCCCTCGACGACGCAGCCGCCGGGGAAGCGGACGAACGAGGGGTGGCAGTCCTTCAGGACCTGCACAAGGCGGGGAGAAAGCTTGCCGTTGCGATACTTGTTGGGGTCGCCCCAGGTCGTCGCAGGAAGCAGGGAGACGTAGTCGATGCCGATCATGCCGTTGCCCTCGAGCACGATGCACAGGCGCCCCATCGTATCCTTTTCTGCCACGACGGAGGTGGTGACTTTGATCCAGTCGCCCTCGTTACCCTCGGGGATCGCGATCTCGCCGATGGTCGTGTGGCGGCCGTGCGCGCCGCGGATATATACCTTGGCAACGCCCTTGAAGCCCATGCGCTTCACCCACATGGAGAAGTTATAGGTCTCCTTGTTATAGACGGGCATACCGTACATATCGTACCCGCCGTTGGTGTAATAGCCGGGATTTTCCAGATGATAGATTCCGCCGACATGGAGCACCATATAGTGCGGGTTATTGGCATTCATACCGCCCCTGTCGGAAATATACCTGGGGCCTGCGCCGTAGATGTCCCAGTAGAACCAGTTTGCACTGCGCGCATCCACAGGGCTTTCGGCGTTGAAATCGTCGTACGCGAAATACGCAAATTCAAACGAGTTGTTGATGACCATTTCCGCATTCAGACCGCCGTCTGCAGACTGATTGATGTCCTCGAAGAAGATGCCGTAGAGTTCCTTGGAGACATCTACCCCCCTCTTCTTTGCGTCCAACGTGTACTGTACCATGTTTTCTCCTTCGCTGTTTCGCCGCGTCTTCGGTCAGGGTCAGCTGCCCTTGATCAGCATGTGTATATATTGAGGTCGGTACCCTCGCTGATCTTCGCCCATATTATAGCAGAGATTTGCATTTTGTCAACATTATTCTGAAATATTTTACTTAAAATTTAATAAAAAGCAAATTCACAAATTTGGTTTGCATTTTACATTTATATGTCTCAATTTTTACGATAGATGCACGCGGTGTGCGGCGGCAGATAGATATCGTTAAGGTTGCGCACCTGTCCGTCCAGAAGGTTGACTCCTTCCGCTTCCTCGACGCGCACGGTGCAGTCGCCGTCGCCGATATTGACGGCGACGATAATCTTTTCCCCCTGATACTCCCGCACAAAGGAGAAATTGGTATTCATGCACGTCGCCTTGGCATACGTCCCGTATGCGAGCGCGGGAGAGCCCCTGCGAATGGCGGAAAGCTTTTTGATATGCGCGACCAGTTCGGGATGCGCCGTTTTATCGATATCGCCGATGAAGGGGCGCAGCTTGTAATCGAGATCGGACTTATCCCCCTCCGCGCCGAACTCCGAACCGTAATAAATGCAGGGAATGCCGGGCATCGTAAAGAGCAGCGTGTAGAGATTGTTGAGATTCGCCTTGTTTTTGAGCGCCGTACAGGCGCGCTCGACATCGTGATTGTCCACGAAGTTCAGAAGATTTTTACCCGGGAAGAGCGCCCACGGCGTGGAGGCGAACAGGCGGGACATGTTGTGCTCGATCTCAAAGAGATTCCCCGAATTAAACGCCGATAGCATGCTGCGGAATCCCTCATAGTTGGTGATGGAATTGAGCCGCTCGGGGCAGACGTTCTGCTGGAAGTTGTTGGTGTGAATAACCTCGCCGACCAGGAAAAAATCGGGCTTCTTTTCGTTGACCGTGCGGCGCAGCAGCTCCATGAACCACGGCGGGAGCAGATAGCTCACGTCCAGCCGCAGCCCGTCGATTTCAAACTCGTCCATCCAGAAGCGCACCGCATCCATCAGATAGTTCTGTACGTCCTGATTATCAAGGCGCAGCTTGACCAGTTCGGGATGCCCCTCCCAGTTTTCATAATTCAGCCCGTCGTTGTAGGCGGAATTGCCGTGAAAATCAATGTTGAACCAGAATCTATAGTCCGTCCCCTCGCGCATTTGCAGCACTTCCTGAAAGGGCGGGAACGCCCTGCCGACGTGATTGAACACGCCGTCCAGCACGACGCGGATGCCGACCGCGTGGAAGGCGGCAACGAGCGCCTTGAATTCCTCATTGGTCCCAAGCCGCCTGTCAATTTTGAAGAAGTCCACCGTGTCATAGCCGTGGCGCTCGCTCTCGAAGAGCGGGTTGAACAGCACGGCGCCGATACCCAGCTCCTTCAGGCGGGGAATTTCCGCCTCGATGAGCGAGAGGCGGTGGCGCACCTCGCCGAAATCATTCTGCCGCTCCGCGCCGCAGAAGCCGAGCGGATAGATCTGATAAAATATACTCTCGTCAAACCACATTTTGTGTCATCTCCTATAAGTATCTTCTATAGATTGTACCACAGAGCATGCGTTTTGACAATACCCTTTTGGAAATTTTCACCGCATTTTGGATTGCTTTTTCCAAGAATGCACGCTATAATAGCCCGTGACGATCGTATCCCGAGGTAACTATGAAAGAACTACTCAATTTTCTTGAAACTTCTTATACCGCCTATCAGGCGACAGAGAATGCGCGCGCCTGTTTGCTCCAAAACGGCTTTACGGAGCTTTCCGAACAGGAGCCGTGGACGCTTACAGGCGGCGGGAAGTACTTTGTTACGCGCGGCGGCAGCGCCTTGATTGCCTTCTGCGTCGGAGATGCCGCCCAAGGCTTCAAGATCGCCGCGAGCCATACCGATTCCCCCGCCCTCAAACTCAAAAGTTCTCCTTCGCTCTCCGATGCGCACGATACGCGGCTCAACACCGAGGCGTACGGCGGCGGGCTGTATTACAGCTACTTCGACCGCCCGCTGCGCATTGCGGGGCGCGTCATCCGCGAACGGGGGAGCGCGCTCGTCTCCGAGCCGTATGCCAGTGACTTCCTCGTCACCCTTCCCTCCCTCGCCATCCATCTCAACCACGACGCCAACACGGGGTTTGCACCCGACAAACAAGCCGATCTTCCCCTGCTCTGCCTCGGCGCAAGGGAGTTTGCAGATATCGTCAGGGACGCGGTTGATTTTGACTTATATGCCGCCTGCGCGGAAAAGCCCTATTTGTGGGGTGCGGACGGCGAATTTCTCAGCGCACCGCGCATCGACAACCTCGCCAGTGTCTGCGCCTCGCTCAAGGCGCTCGCCGAGGGCGGCACGGGGATGCGCGTCGTCGCCTGTCTTGACGGCGAGGAAGTGGGAAGCCTCACCCGTCAGGGCGCGGACAGCGACTTTCTTTCCGCAACCCTGACGCGCATCACGGCGGCGCAGGGGCTGGACGCGCAAGGGCATTCTCTGGCACTCTCCCGCTCCTTCTGCCTCTCGCTGGACGGCGCGCAGGGATTCCACCCCAACCATCCCGAAAAGTACGACCCGCAGGAGCGGGCATACCTCGGCAAGGGCGCGGCACTCAAACGGCATGCGGGCGGAGCTTATACGACGGACGCACTCTCCGCTGCCGCTGTCCGAAAGCTCTTTGCCCTGGCGGACGCACCGCTGCAAAGTTTTTATAACCGCTCCAATATGCGCAGCGGCGGTACGCTCGGCGCGATCAGCCTTTCGCATGTGACTGTCCTTACGGCGGACATCGGCATCCCGCAGCTTGCGATGCACTCCGCCGTGGAGACAATGGCGTGCAGCGACTACGCGGCACTCGTTGCAGGGCTCAGAAGCTTCTTCGCCCGCGAGATCTGTGTGCGGCATGGGCAGATCGAAATCAAGTAATGCAACAGCCAAGCGGCGCGCGCTCCCGTGGGAGCGCGCGCCGCATTTTTATGCCGATTTTAAGTAGTTCAGGCGTCCGATTTCTTGTCCTCAGGCGGGAGCGAGGATTGCTCCATGATCTCCTGATAATACTTGTCGTCCGTGAAGTCCCTGGGACGGGTGTACTCACCGCCCAATGCTTCAATGGCGTACTTGAGTTCCTGATACTCAAGATAGTTGATATCGTCGCGGTCGATATACTCGAGCAGCACCGGAAGCGCGCGCTCGTCGCCGTAGGCGGCGAGATAACTCGCATGCATGGGAACGTCGTCCCCTGTGCGGAATTCTTTGAGCAGAATTTCATAGATGCGGTCGTCGCGCTCCTTGCAGCGGGACAGGATCTCCAGCATGAGTTCGCGCTCGATGCCCGCTTCATAGCAGGTGAGCGCTTGATCCTTGGCGGCGTCCGCGTTGCTCTTGAGCTGCTCGCAGACCGCCTCCTTGACGTCCGCGCTCACGTCCCCGACGAGCAGGTCAAAATAGGCGGGGAATGCCTTGACGCTGCTGCCTGCGAGGTTGACGGCGAGCGTGACGATCTCCTCCTCGCCGCGTGAGAGCAGGGAGACGAGGGCGTCGGGACAGCCGCGCGTCTCCAGTTCCCGGCACAAAAAGTCGGAGACAGGCACCCCCTCCTCCACATGGCGGGCGAGCGCTTCGCACAGCTCGTCGTCCGACATGGCGGCATAGTAACCCTTGGGCGTGGCGCCCGCCTTGGCGATGTAAATATCGCCGAACTGCTGGTACAGCTTGGGAATGATGTTCTCCCACTGCTTCTCGGAATACTTTCCCGCATTCATGCGGATATATTCGGACAATTTTTCCTCGAATAATCCGTCAAAGTCAATGAGTTGCTTGTTGCTCATGTTTTGCCCCTCTTACATCATAAAGTCCAGAATCGCCTGCGTCGTATAGCGGTTGGCGTCAAACAGGTCGATGATCTTTTCCAGAGAATGCTCCCCGCCCTTGATGCGTGCCTCGCGGTAGATGGCGGCTGCGAGCGCCGCGCGCTCCTCGCAGTAATCGAGCGCCCCCGCCTCTTCGAGCGTCGTGTAAATATCCTCGGCGGCGGCACAGATCTTGCCCTCGTTCTCGTCGCCTAAAAGTGCGAACTTGGCATAGACGTCAGCAAACGCCTTCATAAATGCCTCCCGCTTTTTGGGCCCGACGTCGATCTTGTGCGTGAAAAATTCGCGGTAGACGTTGCAGATGACCACGCCAAAGGAATCCTCCGCATTGCGCATGGTCAGCTCGTGCAGAATGGAGATCTTGACATACTCCTCCAGCGTGCTGTCCAGAAGCACTTCGCGAAGCACTGCGTCCGAATGGGTGCGCACGGCGACGCGCACAGCGAGCGCCTGCAGCTTTTCGTCCCGTCCCTCCATCTCGTCAAACGCAATGCGGAAAAACTCGTCAAGCTCGGGCAGGGACGCGATCTTTTTTGCGTCCTGCTCCTCCATCGTGGACGCCGCCAGAAGAAAGTTGGCAATGGTGGCGTATTCCGCCTCGGGAACGCGGTAATAATAGCTCATGGAAAAGCTTTCACCGCCGTCCTCAAGCCCGCGCATGCGCTCTAAATAGTATCCGGCGACTGCCTTGCGCGGATAGACGGTCGTCAGCAGCTCGAGCGATTGGATCGCCTGATCGATGCGTCCCGTTTTATAGGCGGCGACAGCATGAAACCACAGCACGTTTTCGTCATACTCCAGGCGGTCCTTGAGGACGGTGAGCTTTTCATACGCCTCCTCGTCCAGCCCCGTCTCGCACAGCGCGGTTGCAATGCGGTACAGATCGTCCGTCGCGTCCGTCTCCAGCGCAGCGAGCCTGCGCGCCGCCTCTTTTGCTCCCTCCTTGTCCTCCCGCGCACCCAGCACGGCGCAATAGGTCGTGAGAGCCTGCACGTTGTCGGGATGCTCCGCAAGCAGCGCTTCGCACTCCTTCTGCGCGTCCTCCTCGTCCCCCAGCATGAGCGTGCACATGGCGGAAAGCCCCGCCGCGGAGGGATAGTCCGAACTGGTCTCGGGAATTTCCCCGAACTTCTTGCGCGCCGTCTCCAGATCTCCGTTCTTGAGGTAGGTCAGCCCATCGGCAAGCAGCTCGGGACAGGGAGAATCTTCGTCCGGCACAAAATGCAGCCGCGGCGCCGTCGCCTGCCGAACGAGATTGCCGAACTCCGCAATCCCCTCAGCGGAGACCTGTCCGTCCTGCGCAAAGGCGCGGTGATAGTACAGCGCGGACTGCACGTCGTTGCCCATGTTCATAAAGGCGACGGCAAGCCCCTCGTACCCCTCGCCGAAATCTGCCTCATTGCAGGTATCCAGGAAGCGGAACCACGCATCCGCCGCCTGCTGCCACAGCCCCATTGCCTCGTAGATATCGGCGGCAAGCGCCTGCGCATCCGCACTCGGACCGTACATCTTGTTGCGCTTGTTGAGCAGCGTCAGCGCGCCAAGGTAGTTGCCGTCCTGAAAGCGGTTCTCGACGCTCTCCAATAAAAATTCATCGCTGAAATCCAGTTTCTGTACACTTTCGTCCTTCATTCGCTCTCCCCGAAGATGGCATTCACGTCCCCTTCGTCAAATGTGTAATCGGTATTACAGTAGTGGCAATGCACCGCGATCTCTCCCTGCTCGGCAAGGAGGGCAAGCGCATCCGCCCTGCCCATCGCAAGCACTGCGGAAGCGGCCCGCTCGCGCGAACAATGGCAGGCAAAGCGCGCCTCCCGCACGGCGACGTCTGTCGCGCCGAAATCGGACAGGATGCCTTGCGCGCCGCGCGTCTCGATGACGCGCGAAAGATCGGGATACTGTGCGATCCGCTTCTCTGCAAAGTCGATTGCAGCCTCGCCCGCATAGGGCATGGGCTGCAAGAACAGTCCGCCCGCGCCGACGCACGTTCCGTCCGTCCCGATCCTGACGCCCAGCGCGACCGCCGTGGGCCGCTGTTCGCTCGTCAGGAAGTATGCGGAGACGTCCTCCGCGATCTCGCCCGAGACGAGCTCGCTCGTCCCGACGAAGGGAATGCCCTCGCCGTCGTCGCGGATGACGGTAAAGGTGCCGTCCTTTCCGACGCAGCGCCCGACGTCCAGCTTGCCGTCCGCCCGGGGCGGGAGCTCCACATCGGGACGCTCGATGTAGCCGCGCACGGAAAGCGCGCCATCTGCCGCCACGCCGATCTTGCCTCCTGCACCCCCGCCGTCCACGGAGACGGAGAGCGAGCTGCCCATGTCCTTGAGCCAGCCCGCAAGATACACCGTCGCCGTCATCGTGCGACCGAGCGCCGCCGCCGCGACGGGCGTGAGATGATGGCGTCTGATCGCCTCGTTGACGATGGCGGTGCTGTCGATCACTGCAAGGGACACCCGTCCGTCAAAGACGAGCGCCCGATATAATTTACTTACGCTTTCCGGCATATAAAATTCACCCTGTCACTTTCCGCCGCTTCTTCGCCGAGGTGTCCTTCGACGCGAAGCACGGTAAATCCCGCATGTTCCAGCTTGCCAATGACGTCCTGCGTCTCGTGGATATACTGGGTATGCTGTTCATCCAGGCGGTCGAACGCGCCGTCTGCACGGCGGGCAAAGAGCGTGACGTCCATCTCGACGCGATCTGCAAAGAGATGGGTAAAACAAAGATAGGTCACATCCTCTCTGTCGTCCGCAAAGATATTATCTGCAATTTTTTCGCGGAGTTTGTATGCGGAGGAAAGATCGAACCAAAAGAATCCGTCCTTTTTGAGCGCAGCCGCCGCATGGCGGAACGCCGCCGGCAACTTCTCCTGCGAAATATAGTTGTAGCAATCGTTGGGCGAGAGCAGAAAGTCAAACTTCTCGCCAAGGGAGAGCTTTGCTGCATCCGCCTGCACATAGCGGATGTTAAGCCCCGCTTCCCGCGCAAGGCGCATCGCCTCCGAGAGCATGGGCACGGAGAGATCTGCCCCCGTCATCGAATATCCCGCCCCGGCAAGCGCGCGCGTGAACGCGCCGCTGCCGCAGCCAACTTCCAATCCCTTGTTTCCCGCGCCAAGTCCGGCAAGCCCCGAAAGAAAATACTGCGACCATTGTTCATAGCCGCAGTCATCATTGAGTCGCTCGAACCAACGGGAGAGGTGTTCGTAAGCCTGTCCCATCGCTCACCGCTTATTGAGCATTTTGGGAGGTTTGGGCGCCTTCTTTTTCTTCTTTTTGCCGCCCGTGTCCTCCTCCTGCAATGCGCGCTCCCGCTCCTCAAACTGGCGGTTGTATTCTACATAGCGCTCGTCGTCCTTGTGTTCATCCTCGTACGCCTTGGTATCCTCCTCGATCGCCGTCTTGCTGTCGCGCAGGCGCTGCAGATCTTCCCGCGAGAAGGAATCGGGCAACTGGTACACCTCAAGATCGTCATCAATTGGCTTGATGGGACGGCAGACAAGCTTGCTCTTACCCATCGCTACGATCTGGCGGCGGTATTCGCGCATCGCTGCACTCTCCATGGAGGGCGACGCGGCTTGCTCGCTCTTTCCCTGTTTGTCCTTATTGTAGAGTCCTCTGCCCGTCGCATACCCCATATTCGGATTGACAAACTTATCGAATGCCCACTGGGAATAATCCAGCCAGACGAGCAGCATATAGGAAATTCCGATCAGCAGCATCAAAATGATACCGAGCGCAGTCAGAATCGTTCCGCCGAAGAGCGTCAGGAAGATAGGCCAGGTCGCAAGTATCGCAAAAAAGATGGTCTGCGGGAAGGTACCAACGGTCATGACAACCGCATTGCGGAAGAGCGCCAATGGCCCCTGCTTATAGCTGATGCCGAGGGAAATCATCCAAAACATCAGCAAGACCGCAAACGCCACGATGACGTACCCGACGACCTTCGAGGCAATCAGCCAACCCGAATTTCCCACCCCGAGCGCGATCAGCATATCTGCCATGTTGCCCATTGTCCGCGCCAGAAAGAGCAGTACGCTAAACACGAGCACCGCTTCCAGCACGTTCCAGTAGTTGCGACGGATGCCGCGCAGGAAGTCGTTCGCGACGAAGATGCCCTCCGTCCAGATGAGATTGCGGATGATATAGCCGCCGCCCGCAATGCCGATCGCCGCGATCGCCGCCGCAGGGATGAGCAGTCCGAACCAGACAAGATCGGAGTAAAACACGATATTCTCAGCATAGCCGACGAGATCGGGCAGCACGGGATATCCGACGCCGAGACCGCCGGCATAGGGACCGACGGCGCCGTTTGCACCGATATCGAGGACGCGCAGGACGATTACCGCCACAACGGGAAGGAAGGTGACAACCATAAACAGATTGACGAGAACGAGCTTTCCGAATCTGCCCTTGAGAATATCCCAAAAGAGCGCCCAGCGGCTCGTGGGAAGGGTGCTGCGCGCATAGTCCTCGCTCCGTTCTTTTCCGATCAGCCAACGTGCGACCAATCCGCCTCTTTTTTCCTTATCTGCCATTATATTACTCCGTATATACACAAGTTGACGGGCATAAAAACAGCCCATGGCGATATTGTACTACAAAATGCAAAATAATTCAATTGAATTCAGGTAAATTCCTTGATTTTTCTGTGGCGGTATGGTAAAATTATCTCGCTAAAAAGAGGAGCGGCCGAACATAAGTACCGTGCGCCCAGAAGATGGTTAAGGGGTCTTCGCATCAAGCGCACGCGAAAGGGTATCGCCGCCGAAGTGCAGCAGTTCCCTTGCGCTGCGCTGGGAGTGCGGGAGAATACCCGTATTCCTGTCACCGCCACGGTGAAGCGCTTTTTCGGCAGTAGAAGCGAAGAAGGCAAAGAAGGCGGTGCTGCCTTCTTTTTCTGTAAATAAGCAAAATTTTTTCTAAGGAGACTTCTATGCAGAAACAATATAAGGTCGGCGTCATCGGCGCAACCGGTATGGTCGGTCAGAGATTTGTCACCCTGCTCGACGGACATCCCCTCTTTCAGCCCGTGGCGCTCGCCGCGAGCGCGCGCTCAGCGGGAAAGACGTACAAAGAGGCAGTCGGTAACCGTTGGGCAATGAGCGTCCCCATGCCTTCCTATGCGGAGAATATGGTGCTTCTGGACGCGGAAACGGATGCGGAGAAACTCGCATCCCTTGTAGACTTTGTCTTCTGCGCCGTAAACATGAAAAAGGAGGAGATCAAGGCACTCGAGGAGAAGTACGCAAAACTCGAAGTACCCGTCGTCTCCAACAACTCGGCGCACCGCGCGACGCCCGACGTGCCCATGGTCATTCCTGAGATCAACGATGACCACCTCGCCGTCATTGCCGCACAGCGCAAGCGACTGGGCACCAAGCGCGGCTTTATCGCCGTCAAGAGCAACTGCTCGCTGCAGTCGTACGTTCCCGCCCTGCACCCGCT
>DXBS01000109.1 GCA_019116405.1 Candidatus Gallimonas intestinigallinarum
ATCTTGATCCCCTCGCGCAGGTAGTTGTAGCCCTTGATGTTGGGCGGGATGCCGATGGAGACAAAGATGTTGCTGATGCGCTCGTCCAGCGAACCCGCCCGCCTGCGCTCCAGCTTTTCCCGCGCAGGACTAGGCGCGTCCTCCTGCGAGAGCTCCGCGACGCGCTCCTCCACGATCTCCGCCGAGACGGGCTTCATCAGGTAGTAGCGTGCGCCCAGTGCGATGACGCGGCTGACGATCTTGTCGTCCGAGAAGTTCCCGAGCACAACGAAGTCCGCCTTCAGCCCAGCCTTCTTTGCGCGCTCCATGACGGTAAATCCGTCCAATGAAGTGAGCAATAAGCTGGTGACCACCACGCAGGGAACATTCTTCTCAATCAGAGAAAGTCCCTGTGCGCCGTCTCCCGTGACACCGCAGACGGTGTACCCTTCCCGCGCGAAGTATTCGGAAAGTTCGCGTGCGAATGCCTCATTGCTCTCCAAAATGAGTACCTTTTTCATAGTTTTCCTCCGTACTTTGAAATTACATACGGCATTATAAAACACAAATTTTTATTTGTAAAGTCATTTTTGTACAAAATTCATAGATTTTTGTACAAAATTAGTCGAATTTTGTACAAAAATGGAGAAACGACGAATTTCGACAAGTTTTGCGCTCAGTTTTTTGATTATTTTAGGAAAAGAGCGGCGCCCGCATGAATCTTCATGCGGGCGCCGCCCATGAAAAAACCGTTATGAATTGTCTGAGGATGCGAACATGGGCGTCGAAAGATAGCGATCCCCCGTATCGGGCAGCAGCACGACGACGGTCTTGCCCGCGCTCTCTTTGCGCTTTGCGACCTCGATCGCCGCCCGCAGCGCCGCACCCGACGAAATGCCCGCCAGAATGCCCTCTCTTTTCCCGAGCAGCCTGCCTGCGGCGTAGGCGTCCTCGTCCGTCACGGCGACCACTTCGTCATAGATACCCGTGTCCAGCACTTCGGGCACAAAGCCCGCGCCGATGCCCTGCAATCCGTGCGCGCCCGCCTTGCCGCCCGAGAGGACGGCAGAGGTCGCAGGTTCCACGGCGACCACTTTGACGGAGGGCTTTCGCTCCTTGAGGTAGCGACCGACACCCGTCACCGTCCCGCCCGTGCCGACGCCCGCGACGAAGACATCCACCGCGCCGTCCGTATCGGCATAGATCTCCGGTCCCGTGCTGCGATAGTGCGCCGCGGGATTGGCGGGATTGGAGAACTGCCCCGCAATCATGCTTCCCGGGATGGACGCCGCCAGTTCGTCCGCGCGGGCGATCGCGCCAGCCATTCCCTTGCTGCCGTCGGTGAGGACGAGTTCCGCGCCGTACGCCGTCATCAAAAGGCGGCGCTCCACAGACATACTGTCCGGCATCACGATGATGACGCGGTATCCCCGCGCCGCCGCGACCGCCGCCAGCCCGATGCCCGTGTTGCCGCTGGTCGGCTCGATGATGACGGAGCCCTCTTTCAGCCTGCCCGTTCTCTCCGCGTCCTCGATCATCGCCAGCGCGACGCGGTCCTTGACGGAGCCCGCGGGATTAAAACTTTCCAGCTTTGCCAGAAGCCGCGCCCCGAGCGAATATTGCGCCTCGATGCCGCGCAGCTCCAGCAGCGGCGTCCTACCGATGAGCTGATCGACGGATGTATAGATCTTTGCCATGTTCCCTCCTTGCCCTCTTTGCGCCCCCTTCACGGGAGGCGCCCGATATTATTCGCTATCATAGCACAATGCGCCCGATTTGTCAATGTGCCCGCGATCGCACGCGCCCGAAAAGCAATTCAGCCGTTGCAAAATACGCGGAAATCCGACATACAATCAAAATCACCGGTTGTAAAACCGGTGATTTTGATATATAGTGAGTTAAATTTGGATAGACAAATCACCCTTTCAAGGAACGCGCAGTCCGAAAGGCTATTTTACCACTCATACCGTTCCCACTTACCATAATAAGCATGCTCACCGGCAAGAAGGGACGCGGCAACGGCGGGATCAGAAAGATCTTCGCTGGAAACTTCATTTCCTTCGGCAACCCAACCTTCCGGATTTTCGAACACAACGCTCTTAAGCGCGGTACAGCCATCGAAAGCAAATCCATCAATCACTGTCACGCTATCGGGAATGACAATGCTCTCAAGCCCGGTGCACCCCGCAAACATATTGCTGCCAATCTCTGTCACACCATCGGGAATGACGACTTTCGTAAGCCCGGTACAGGATAGAAAAGCCCCTGCGCCAATCTCTGTCACACTATCGGGAATATCAATACTTGTAAGCCCGGTGCAGCCATAGAACGCGAAGCCACCAATGCTCGTCACACCTTCGGGAATATCAATACTCTTAAGCCCGGTACAGCCATTGAAAGCACCTCCGCCAATGTTCGTCACACCTTCGGGAATTGTAACATCCGAGAGCCAGGTGATCCACTCAAAAGCGCTCCCCCCGATTTCCGTGACGGGATGCCCGTTGTAGGTGGACGGAATCGTGAGAACTGCATCGGACATTGTCCCGATGCCCGTGACAGTATATCCGCTGCCGTTAAACCGATATACCAATTGCTCGTCGGGTTCGGGCGGAACGGATGGATCGGAGGCGCCGCAGCGATCGCACGCGCCGTTGACATAGTGATGCCCAAGCGAGGAAAGAGCCTGATAGGTCGTATAATCGCAGTTTTCGCACGTCTCATACGCCGCCCAACCGCTCTGTGTACAGGTCGGGTCTTGTCCCGCATGCGGAACAAATCTGTGCCCCGCCTCAGGGATTGCCGTATATGTCGTATAATCGCAGCGCGAGCAGGTCTCGTACGCTTCCCAGCCCGCCTGCGTGCAGGTCGCCGCCTGCCCTGCGTGGTAGACGGTATCATGCCCGAGCGCCGAGAGCGCCGCATACGTCGTATAATTGCAGCGCGAGCAGGTCTCGTACGCTTCCCAGCCGGGCTGCGTACAGGTCGCCGCCTGTCCCGCGTGCTCGACAATATCATGTCCGAGTGCCGGGATCGTCTCCGTCTGCTCGTCCATGCAGGTCAGGCACGTCCGCACACGCGTTCCGACGTTCGTGCAGGTCGCCTCCTGCTCGATCACCCATTCGCCGTATGTATGTTCGTGTTGTTCCTGATTGCCGTCGTCGGGAGTTCCGGGCACATCGTCGCCGGGCGTGACAATCGACGGATCATCATCAGAGCCCTCAGCATCATTATCACATGCGGCAAGGCCCACCACGCATGCCGCCATCAGCGCCGACAATGCCAAAACGAAAAATTTCCGCTTTTTCATCATATGCCTCCAAATCTTTCTTAAATTATGTACAATATAATGATAGCATTTTTTCTTGAAAAAGTCATAAAATTGGCTGACAGGTCCTGTCAGTCTTTCGTTTTTTGCAAAAAAATTGCCACGACCTTATGAAAAGCCGTGGCAGACTGTTCCCGTGATGTCGCAACGGGCGCGCCGCCGCGGAAACTTCCGCGGCGGCGCGCCTTTCAATTTTTATGGCAGGCTCTCCCGCGTCCCGCCCTCGTGCGACGCAGGTGTTACAAAATTTTTTCCATCGTTGTCTTTTGCACCGTCATGCCGCGGCTGAGATAGAATGCCTGCGCACTCTCGTTGCCCGCCCAGACGTTGAGCGTCACGCTGTAAAAACCGTTCTGCTTTGCATACGCCGTGACGCAGTCAAAGATCGCCGACGCGATGCCGTGTCTGCGCCACGCCGCGTCCACGCAGAGATCGTCCAGATAGAGCGTCGGGGTGTGTTCCCGCTTCTCCACACAGAAGGCGTAGCCGACGACCTGCCCCTCCGTCTCCGCGACGAACACGGGGCGCGCTTCCTCCGCAAGAATGGCGCGCAGCTCCTCGCCGTTGTACTTTGTCCCGCCCGCATGAAACAGGTCGGGACGGAGTGCGGCGTGGACGTCGTTGACCTGCCGCAAAATCTTGTGAATTGTGGAGATATCCCCCTCGTTTGCCCTTCGTATGATCATATTGCCTCCGAAAAAACGAGCCCGCTCAGCGGGCTCGCAATCATTGTTTACTTTGCTTCGGGCGTCTTGGCTGCATCCTTTTCTTCCGCAGGCACTTCCGCAGGCGCGCTCTCCGCAGGTGCGCTTTCCGCCGCCTTGCGGGGCGCCACGAGGTCGGGCAGCGAGAGCCCTGCCATGTTGTAGAGATCCTCAAGGGGCGGCAAAGATTTCAGAAGCCCCGACAAAAATCCCGCCGTCGCCGTCTTGCCGTCCGCGCTCGCTGCGCCGTCCCAGACGGTGACCTTGTCGATCTTGACGCCCGCGATCGCCTTGACCTGCTCGGCGACGATGACTTCCAGCTTGTCGGCAATGAGCAGGCGCACCGCATCGGGCGCGGAACCGGCGCTTGCGACGAGCGCATCCATACCTTCCGCCTGCTTGGTCAGCTTTTCGCGCAGACCGCGCGCCTCTGCGTCCATCTTGGCAAAGATTGCGTCCGCTTCGCCCTGCGCCTTTCTGCGCGTCTGCTCGGCGATCGCCTCCGCTTCGATCTCCAGTTTCTGTTTTTCAATGTTCGCCGCGACGATGATATCCGCTTCCTGCGTCGCGCGTTCGCGCGCGGCGCGCGCGACTTCCGCCGCCTGCTCCGCGCTGTAGCTCTCTTCGAGCGCCTTTGCCGCCTGCACCTTTTCCGCGGTGACGGCGAGCTTCAACGCCTCCGCCTCCTTTTCGCGGAGCAGTGCCTGCGAACGGGCGATCTCCGCCTTTGCCTTGTTTTCGCCGTCGATCGCGGCGGATTCCGCCTCCGCGACGCGGACACGCTCTTCGCGCTTGGCGTTCGCCTGACCGATCGCACCCTTCTTGTCCTCTTCCGCGACGGAGACGCGCGCATCGTTGATCGCCTTTGCCGCCGCCTCCTTGCCGAGTGCCGTGATATAGCCCGATTCATCGGAGATATCCGTCACGTTGACGTTGATGAGCCTGAGTCCCACCTTTTTCAGCTCGCCTTCGACATTGCGCGAGATTGCCTCGAGGAACTTATCTCTGTCCGAGTTGATCTCCTCGATATTCATCGTCGCGATGACCAGACGCAGCTGACCGAAGATGATATCGCGCGCAAGGTCGCTGATCTGCGTGAGCGAGAGCATCCCCAGGCGCTCTGCCGCATTCTGCATGATACCCGGGTCGGTCGAAATGCCCACCGTAAAGATGGACGGCACGTCGATACGGATGTTCTGCTTGGAGAGCGTGTTCTTGAGATCCACGGAAATGGCGAGCGGCGTCATGTCCATATAGGTGTACTTCTGGAAGAAGGGCCAGACAAACGCCGCGCCGCCGTGGATGCATCTGGACGACTGATAGGTCCCGTCGGACGAAGCCTTGAGTTTACCGTAGATGATCATGATCTTGTCGGGCGGGCAGGTCTTGTACCGCACCGCGACCGTGAGGATGATCATGAAGATGATCAGCACTGCGACGATGACAACTGCAATGATTGCTTCCATGTGTTACATTCTCCCTTATTGTTGACTTGCCTGATTTTCCGTCTGCTTCTTTGTAACGACGGCAAAGTCATCGCTGTATTCGGTGATCTCCACCATGCTGTCCACGGGGATGCGCTCCCCGTCCGTGACGGCGTCGATCTCCATGTACTGCCCCTGCGCCGTGAAGGTGATCTTGCCCCGTCCCGTGCGCTGCCCGGGGATGGAGACATACACCGTCGCCGTCATGCCGACCAGGCGCTTTTTGACCAGATTTCCCGAGCATTGCAGCCTGGCGATGCCGCGCATGGCAAACCCGACGCCCAGGAGCGCCACCGTGCCCGTGGCGACCGCAATGAGAATGGGCGCCCAGATGTTGTCGCCAAGCCCTGTCTGCGCCGCAAAGCCGCACCAGCCGCCCAGCGCAAAGAACGCCGTCAGCCCCTTGACCGTGAAAAAGGAAAGCCCGCTGTCCGTATCGACGTCGCCGTCAAAGACGTCATCCATATCAAAATCACCGCCGCCTCCCAGCGAAAACAGCATCATGATGATCTGAATGACGAGCAGAACGCTCGCAATGATCGCAATGATGAAATAGACCTTCTCTGCGACACTGAGGTTTAGAAACCAATTCAAGTCTGTTTCCTCCCGTGAAATAACGTCTCCCGCGCCCTGCCGAAGGATTGTGCACGACGCTTGCTTCGTCTGACGCCTCAGCGCCATTATAGCATATGCCACTCCCGAACGCAATAGGCAGCCGCAAATTCATATGCGGGAATTTTGTGCGCGTTTTTATATAAACAGCCCCAGATACCAGGCGACGATCTCCTGTCCGAAGAACAGAGCAAGGGCAGTCGCGGCCGCCAAAAAGGGCGCAAACGGGAATGCCTTTGCCGGAACGTCTTCACCCTCCCGCTCCGCATCCTTGCCGCCCTTTTGATCGGTGTCGGGCTCCTCCTCTTGGGGGACGCCCCCTCTTTTTCTGCGAAAGATCGCCATGCAACCCATCACCAGCGCCGCCGCAACGCTCCCGAACAGAACGGCGACGATGAGCCCCTGCCAGCCGACGAGCAGTCCCGCCGCCGTCATGAGTTTGACGTCGCCCAATCCAAGCCCCTCCCTGCCCGTCAGCAGGCGGAAGCCCCAATAGAGCAGCAGGAAAAAGCCAAGCCCCGCCGCCATGCCGATCAGCCGCGCCTGCCAGCCGATGCCGACGCCAACGCCGAATACGTCGCAGAGCAGCGCCGCAAGTCCGCACAATAAGAGGGCGACGTGCGTGCTGTCGGGGATCGTCATGGTATCGAGGTCGCAGGCAAAGACGACGATGAGTGCCGATATCGCAATGCAGGAGATCACGACCATGCCGATGCCGCATCGGTAAAAGCACGCGACGCTTGCAAGCCATAACAGGCAGTTTGCAAGTTCCACCAGGGGATAGCGCGGCGAAATGCGCGTCCCGCAGTCCCTGCATCTGCCGCGCAGCAGGAGATAGGAGAGCACGGGGACGTTGTCATACCAGCGCACCCGCGCACCACAGGAAATGCAGTGCGACGGCGGTTTTACGAGGCTCATGCCGCGCGGAAGGCGGTAGATGAGCACATTGAGAAAGCTTCCGAAGCACAGCCCGAGCACCCCCGCCAGAATATAGGTGATGATGAGACAGACCCGCTCCATAGTTCCCGCTCCATCCGCGCCCGACGCCTGTCGCCGTTCCGCGTACGCTCTTTCCCGGCGCTTCACAATCTGACCGCCTCTGCATGTACTTTTCATGCCGGCGCTCGCCGGAATGTGACCGCTTTTCCTGCATGCGCGGCGCGCCGCCCATGGGCGGCGCGCCGCGCTTTCAAATTGAAATATGCAGACACATGAAATGCGGGCGCCTCCGAACGGCGCGCCCGCTGCTTTGCGGAATACATCCGCCGAACTGACACATTGCTACGCAATCAGTTCCCCGCAGACAGCGCATAGATCTTCACGTTCTCGTACACCGCCCGGTAGCCGTCGCCCGTATTGACCTGCGTATCGGTGACCGTTAGCGTGGTCGCAGCGTCCGTACCATAAAACGTGACCTGTGTGCTCTCGGGCTTTTCCGAAATGGGCAACTCGACAAACGTGCCGGAAATGACCCAGAAATACATCGTCGTCCCGTCGACAGTCACCTCTACAAGGTAATTTTGCTCCTCATCCGCCTCAGGGATATCCGCCACGGCAGAATAGATACCCCACTCCGTGCGCCCCTGGGTAATCGCCGTCTCCTCCCGATCCTCCGCAATGGAATCAAAGAGCACGGGCAGCAATACCGCCATTAAGACAGCAATGACCGCTATGACGATGACAAGCTCAGTGATCGTAAAGCCCCTTTTTGCTTTTTTCAGAAAGGTTTTCATAGTCTTCTCCTTCATGCAGGAAACGCGCGGCAGAACGCCGCATCCGTATTTCCCTGCGGAACACGGTGTTCCGTCTTATTCCGATTGGGTCTCAGGCTCCTGCTTCTCCGCCTCTTTGCTCATTCTGCTCTGGCGGCGAAGTTCGTTCCTGCGCTCCTTGCGATACTGCTGTTCCTCAAGAATGTGCTCCATCGTAAGATCCGCCGTCTGTTTGGCAAGCTTTAAGTCGTCATCCGATTCCAGGCGAATGGCAACGGGAGCGATCTTGACCTTCTTTATTCCCTCCTGGCGCAAAAAGCGGTCAAGTTCGGTGTTGGCAAGCATGAAGCTGACCGTCACCGTATCACGGCGGATGGTCGCGCGCATGACCTTGTCCGACTTGCACTTGAAGGTGATCGCGTCATTGGATTCCAGCCGCTTGCAGCCCGGCTTTGCCAGCACATAGGCGGCAAGTTCATCAAAGCGCGCCCTGTCCTCAGGGGTGAGCTGCGCATACTTCTCGATAAAGGAGAGCCGCTGGGAAGCCTGGAAGACGACGCTGTCCTCGTTGAGTTCGATGCCGGGCGCCGCCTCAGCGACTGCAGCCTCTTCAACGACGGGCTCCGGTTCAGGCTCAGGGGCAGGCGCAGCAACGGGCGCGGGCTCAGGCTGAGGCGCGGGAGATTCAATCACTTCCAGCACACCGCCTGAAACGCGCAGATAGACGTCCTCTTCCTGATTGATGACAACCGTCCGCTGGACAATCTTTTCCTGCCGCGATTTGCGGTTTTGGGAATTGGCGCGCTCCTCCACGCCCCAGAGAACGACTGCGGCGACGACCAGCACGATTACGATAACGATCATTACAATATAGAATGTATCCATATGCGCACCTCACTTTTTCTGTGCAGGTTTCGCGGGCACAACGTCCTCGCCCTCGATCCTGATGACTTTGCCGTTTTGGACGATCTCCAGGTACTGCAGCTTTGCATCGTCCGCTTCCGCTGCCTGCCGATCATGCTTGATCTGCTTGGACAGCAAGACCGCTTTGTAGACGATCGCGGCGAGCAGCAACGCAGCAACGACGACACATACGACAATAATCGTTGTTTCCATCTATTTTGTCCTCCCGCTTTATTCCAAAACAATATGTTTTTGGTAACCTTTGGCAGCATCGGATGCACGCGGCAAATTCCGCAGCGCCGACGAGGCAAGGCGCATGGCTTTTCCATTCCCGCCACTTTCACGGCAGATTCTTACAGGCAAAAGAGTAAAAATCCCCGTAATTTTAATTGCATTATATCACATGAAGCCCGCATGGTCAAGATGGTAACAGAAATTTATTGAAAAAATTTTTCGCTTCACAGAACAAAACATACAAATATTGTCGTAAATTTCATGAAGCGGCCCGGCGAACTCCCGCGCCGCATCCGGACAAGTATGTCTCATCTTTTGCGCTCAGATCGCGCAGGCGTGTTTTTTCAGGCGCGCCGCACAAAAAACTTTCGGGCGTCACCCCGCAAAAAGGACGCGTGCTGCCCGTCCGCACTCCATGCGAGTGACAAAAATGGCGCAATGGATATGCTATGTCAGACATAATTGAAGCATTAGCATAGTAGTATGCGACGCATAATACTATTTTTAGCTTACAATTTCGTCATTTGCGAGCATAAAAGGCGCAAAAAAAGAGAAGGCGGAAGTCACACGGCTTCCGCCCTCTCACACACCTCAGAATCAACCTTTTTGAACAATTTCCGCTTCTACGGGATACACACTGTCCCCTTTGATGATCTCCCCGATCTTATCTGCCACGATTTTACCGCTCCTCGGGTTCTTGACAGAGAGAATTTCGCCGTGTACCGTCGCATCGACGTCGCTGTATTCAAACGCCAGATCACAGTTCTCCATCGTGCAATCGATGAGTCTGAGCCGTTTGCAGTAGCACAGCGGCTGCGTCCCCTTGATATGACATCGGATGAGTGTCAGCCCCTCCGAGTACCAGCCCAGGTACTCCCCATCGATCACGGAGTCGGTGACCGTGACATCCTTTGCGTGCCAGAAGGCGTCCTTTGTTTTGAGCGTTGAGTCGGAGATCATCACGTCCCGCGTATATTGGAAGGAATATTTCCCCTCAAACCGCAAACCACTTGCGTGGATCGCCCCGCTCTCAAGAAAGGCATACTCCGATACGATCTCACAATTTTCGATGGCAATGTTTTCGCACTTCCAGCCGAACTCCGGGGAATTCGCCGTGCAATTGCTCAGCTCCACGCCCCGGCACTCACGCAGCGCCTTGATGCCATTCAGACGGCTGTCCGTGATTTTCACGCCGTTATCGTACCACAGCGCCGCGCGGCAATGCTCGGTGAGTTCACAGCCGGAGACGCGCAGGTCGTGGACATGCCAGAAAGGATAGCGCAAATTCATATAGCAGTTTTCCGCAACAATGCAACGCCCCTCTTTTAAAGCGGACTCTCCGTCCTCCTCGCCCTCAAAACGACAATTCCTGACACACAGATCTTCGGCGTGATAGAGCGCGCGCTCCTCCCCGAAGCGTTGATTTTCAATGAGTTTCATTTTGTTTCCTTCTTCGCCCGCAGGCTGTTTGCCTGCGGGCAGTCTTGTTTGCCTGCTCTCCCTTCCTCTTTTCGCGCACAGCACATGTCCGCGAATTATCTCCGCGTCCTAAAACAATCCCTTAAGCGCGGGATACAATTTTGTGAAGTGACGATAGCGGGCCTCATAGTCCGCCGCGATTTGCTTATCGGGCAGTACCGTCTCCCTGACGCGGACGATGGCAGACGCCGCTTCCTGTACCGACCCATATTCTCCGCAGCCCACCATCGCGAGCATCGCGGCGCCGAAGCCGGGGCCCTGCTCCGTCTGCGGAATGTCCACGGGCATATTCATGACATTGGCGACGATCTTGCGCCAAAGTTTGCTCTTCGCTCCCCCGCCGCACAGCTTGGTGCGCGCGATATGGGCGCCGTTCTTCTTTGCCGCCTCCATGCAGTCGCGGAGCGCGAATGCGACCCCTTCGAGCACGGCAAGCGTCATCTGCCCGCGCGTCGTATCCGGGCGCATGCCGATGAATGCGCCGCGCGCCGTGACGTCGTTATGCGGACTGCGCTCGCCCATGAGGTAGGGAAGGAAGTACACGTCGTTCCTGCCGAGGAAGTCGTCCAGCCCTGCCTGCTCGGCGGCATAGTCGGTGGTCTGCAAGATATGATCGGACCACCAGCTGTTGCAGCTTGCGGCGGACAGGATACAGCCCATCAGGTGCCAGCCGCCGTCCGCATGGCAGAAGGAGTGCAGCGCGTTGATCTTATCCTCTTTATAGGCCTCAGACGAAACGAACAGCGTGCCGCTCGTACCTAAGGAGATATTGCAGCCGCCCTCGCCGACAACGCCCGTGCCCACCGCCGCCGCGGCGTTGTCGCCCGCACCCGCAATGACTTTGACATCCTTCAGCCCGAGCTGCTCTGCGATTTCTGCTTTCAGCGTGCCGACCACTTCATAGCTCTCGTGCAGCTTGGGAAGCATCTGTTCGGAAATCCCGCAGAGCTCGCACATTTCGGGCGACCAGCGACGATTCTTGACATCCAATAAAAGCATGCCGCTCGCGTCCGAGAGCTCGGTCGAAAACGCGCCCGACAACTTGTATGCAAGGTAATCCTTGGGCAGCATGATCTTGGAAATGCGCGAGAAGTTCTCGGGCTCGTGTTTTTTCAGCCAAAGGAGCTTGGGCGCCGTGAACCCCGCAAAGGCGATATTGACCGTCCACGCGGAGAGCTTGTCCTTTCCGACGGCCTCGTTGAGGTACCTGGTCTCCTCCTCCGTCCTGCCGTCATTCCACAGAATCGCGGGGCGGATGACGTTGTCCTCTCTATCAAGCGCGACGAGCCCATGCATCTGTCCGCCGAAGGAGATGCCTTTGACAAGCGATTTATCCTGCCCCGCGAGCAGTTCTTTTAAGCCTCGCAGCGTTGCCGCAAACCAGTCCTCCGGGTTTTGTTCGCTCCAGCCGCTTTGAGGGTAGGAAACAGGATAAGTCTGCGTATTCTCTGCCAAAATTGTGCCGTCTGCAGCGACGAGCAGGAACTTTGCCCCGCTCGTGCCTAAGTCAATTCCGATATAAGTATTCATAGATTATTGTTCAAAAGGATTTTCGGTCGGATAGAGGTCACCCTTCGTACGATTAAACCCGATATCCTCTGCACCGATGTACTTGAACACCTCATACAAGGCTTTGCCGAAGTGACCGAACGCGACCGCGCCGTGGTGCGGGAAACCGCCCTCGATGAGCACATGACGGTAGAAGCGCCCCATCTCGGGAATTGCAAAAATGCCGATCGAGCCGAAGCTGTGCGTCGCCACGGGCAGGACTTCACCCTGTGCAACATACGCGCGAAGGTGGTTATCCGCCGTGCTCTGCAACCGATAGAACGTGATCTTCCCGGGGACGATGTCCCCTTCCAGCGTGCCGTTCGTCACCTCGATGGGAAGCGAGCGCGCCATGATCTTCTGGTACTTCATCGTCGGATTGCACAGCTTTCCCGCGCAGGTGTTTCCGCAGTGGAAGCCCATGAACGTATCCGTCAGCTTGTAGCTGTACTTTCCTGCAATGTCCGCGTTGTAGAGTTCCTTGGGCACCGTGTTGTTGATGTCAAGTAGCGTCACGGCGTCCTCGGAGACAACCGTTCCGATGAACTCGGAAAGCGCCCCGTAGATATCCACCTCGCACGAGACGGGAATGCCTCTGCCCGTCAGTCTCGAATTGACATAGCACGGCACAAACCCGAACTGCGTCTGGAAGGCAGGCCAGCACTTGCCTGCGATCGCCACATATTCGCGGCTGCCCTTGTGCGCCTCGATCCAGTCGAGGAGCGTAAGTTCATACTGCGCAAGTTTCGCCAGAATTTCAGGCTTTTTGTTACCCGCGCCCAGCTCCTTCTCCATATCTGCGACCACTTCGGGAATGCGCTTATCGTTATCGTGCTTGTGGAATGCCTCGAAGAGGTCGAGCTCGCTGTTCTCCTCGATTTCGATGCCGAGGTTATAAAGCTGTTGGATGGGCGCGTTGCAGGCGAGGAAGTTTGTGGGACGCGGTCCAAAGGAGATGATCTTCAGATGCTTTAAGGCATACACCGCGCGGGCGATGGGCAAAAACTCGTGGATCATGTCCGCACATTCCGCCGCGTCCCCCACGGGGTACTCGGGAATGTACGCCTTCACGCCGCGCAGCTTTAAGTTATAACTTGCGTTCAGCATGCCGCAGTAAGCATCGCCGCGGGAATCTGCGAGGACAGCGATATTCTCCTCCGCCGCCGCGCAGAACATGACGGGACCGCCCACCTTTGCCGCGAACTCCTTTGCAAGCATCGTTTCGGAGATTTCGGGGCCGAAGTTGCCCAGATACACCACGAGCGCGTTGCAACCTGCCGCCATAACGTCGGAAAGCGCCTGCTGCATATGGATCTCGCTCTCGACGATGCACACGGGACACTCGTAGATATCCCCTTTGCCGTACTTACTCTCGTACGCTTCAACGAGCGCCTTGCGCCTGTTTACCGACAGGCTCTCCGGAAAACAGTCGCGGCTCACCGCCACTACCCCCACTTTCATCTTGGGAATGTTTTGCATAATTTCCTCCTTATCCAAAAGGCAAGCTTATTCTGCTTGCCGTTGTACAAGTTGAGTTTATCAAAGAGTCCCCGGAAAGTCAAGTGCATTGCATGATTTGTCCCTTTTTCCCGCCGTCAAACCGCATTTTCGCCCGCGATGACGAAGTGTAAGCACCGATGTTACCGTCCTTGCTGTTTTAATTGATAGAGTACATAGTCCAGGTCGCTGATGCGCCGCTCCGCCCTGTGAACATCCTCCAGATAGCTGTCTCTGTACTTGCGCAACAGCCGTTCCTGCGCGGCGTACTGTCCGAGCGCTTCAAGCCAGGCAAATTCCGCGACGTCCTCCCGATAATCCGATCTCCGTGAGCCTTTCCGCAGATATCACGCCAAACCCTCCTTGTAAAAATAAGTGCGCAAGACTTTTCCGTCTTTACGCACTCATTATAACACGCTCGTTTCAATATGTAAAATACTTATATTTTATTTCTGATTATGCCTTTTAGCTATCTGTCGTACACATACCCGCGCCGCATTACAGCGCACCGACAATCTTGTGCGGCACATACAACTCGTCGATATAGGCGACGTCCTCGTCGGTGAGAGAGACGTCCAGCGCAGCGACGGCATCGTCGAGATACTTCGCCTTGGTCGCGCCGACGATGGGCGAAGCAATGCCCTTTTTGAAGTGCCATGCAAAGGTGATCGCCGTCATGCTCGCAGCGTACTTTTGTGCAAGTTCATAAATCCTTGCAGCAATGCCCTTGTCCTGTTCCTCGGTGGAGTCGTACTTCCCGCGGGCGGTCGTATCCGTCTTGCTGCGCATGGTGTCCGCCTCCCAGTTCGGGCGGGCGCACCTGCCGGCCGCCAGGGGGCTGTACGGCGTGAGAGACACGTTCATCTGCTTACAGATGGGGATGAGTTCGCGTTCGTCCTCGCGGTAGAGCGGGTTGTAGTGGTTCTGCATGGATACGAAGGGCGTCCAGCCATTGTCCCGCGCGGCAAGCTGCATGTTGTAGAACTGATAGCCGTACATCGCAGAAGCGCCCAGCGCGCGCACCTTGCCTGCCTTGACGAGCCCGTGCAAAGCCTCCATCGTCTCCTCGATGGGCGTGCCATAGTCGAAGCGGTGAATGATATACAGGTCGAGATAGTCGGTGCCCAGTCGCTTCAAGGTGCCCTCAATTTCGCGATTGATTGCCTCGCGCGAGAGATGCCCTTCGTTGAAGTACACCTTGGACGCAAGCACGACCTGATCGCGCACAACGTTCCTTCTGATCGCCCTGCCGAGGTACTCCTCGCTCGTGCCCGCCGAATAGCCGTTCGCGGTATCGAAGAAGTTGATGCCCAGATCGAGGGCATGGCGGATGATTGCTTCACTCTGATCGGGATCCAGCGTCCAGGCATGCATCTTGCTGGCAGGATCGCCGAAGCTCATGCACCCCAGGCAAAAGCGGGAAACGTTTATTCCGCTGTTTCCAAGCTGCGCATATTGCATATGATTCTCCTTACGATTCGCCTTTGTTCAATTTTTCTCTAACGTATTCAAGAAATGTGGACACCGCCTGCGTCTGCGGCTGGTGCTTCTTCCATACCATCGTGCTCGTTACGGCAAGTTCGGGATAGAAGGGCTTGAAGATGATATTGGGATTATGATAAAGTTTCGATGCGCCCTCGATGGTGATCGCCGCCCCCACCTCGCAGTCCACGAGCATGGCGGCGTTGTATAGAAGGTTGTAGGTGGCGTATACGTTCATTTTGTCATAGTATTCGCCGAACCAGTCTGCAACGCCCTGCGCAACCCCCCGCTTTGCAATGAATACGCGCCTTCCGACGAGGTCTTCCTTCGTGACGTACTCCTTCTGCGCAAGCGGACACTTGGCGGGTACGATGACGCCCCAGCGCTCCTTTCCGGGGAGTACGATGCTTTCATACTTGGAGATGTCCGTCGGCCCCAGCAATACGCCGATATCCAGCGTGCCGCGCTCCAACCGCTCCCTGACGTGGTCGGCGTCATTGGAATAGATATCGAATTTGACCTCGGGGTACAGCTCGCTGAAATCGCGCATGATCTGTGCAAGACAGCGCATGGTGTCCGCCTCACCGCTGCCGATGGAAACGGTGCCGCTGAGCGTATCGCCCCGGTTTTGAAACTCCTGCTCCGTCTTTTCAGTGAGGTCGACGATCTCCTGTGCGCGCCGCCGAAGCAGCATGCCCGCCTCGGTGAGCGTGCTCGAATGCCTGCCGCGCACAAACAGCTGCGTGCCAAGTTCCTCTTCCAGCTGCATGAGCTGGCGGGAGAGTGCGGGTTGGGAGATATGCAGGATCTCTGAGGCGCGCGTGATGTTCTCCTCCCGCGCCACCGTCAGAAAGTATTTGAGTACCCGAACTTCCATAGCCGCTCCTCCTGCGTGCTTGCCGCCACCAAGCGGCTCACAAGGACGCGACGCATGCCGCGCCTTTTCCAATGGTCAAATTACAATTTCTGATACTGCTCGTCGTCCACGGTTTCCAGCCACTCGTTGGACGTGCTCTCGCCGGGGACTTCCACCGCAATGTGAGAGAACCAGCTGTCCTGCTTCGCGCCGTGCCAGTGCTTGACCTCGGGCGGAATGACGACGACGTCGCCGGGCTTTAACGACTGCGCGGGCTTGCCCCATTCCTGATACCAGCCGCTGCCCGCCACGCACAAGAGGATCTGTCCGCCGCCCTTCGTGGCGTGGTGGATGTGCCAGTTGTTGCGGCAGCCCGGCTCGAACGTGACGTTCGCAAAGAAGGGCGAGACGCCTGCGGGCGTCAGGGGGTTGAGATAGGATTTGCCGATGAAATACTGCGCATAGGCGGTATTCTCATTGCACAGACCAAATACGTTGCTTGCTTCAAAATTTTGATCCATGTTGGTCACCTCTATTTTTTTGATTGGACTGCTGCCGGGCGCATCAGAGCTGTAAGGACTGCAGCCAGGCGCCGAGTTCACGCTGCGACGCGGCGGCGCTCAGCTTTTTGCAGGGCTTCCAGTGCACAGTCGGCGGGCAAAGCTTGTGCAAAACAGCGTCCGTCTTGCCGACGCCGCTGCCGCCCGACGTACAGAAGGGCACCACCGTCTTGCCGGCAAAGTCATAGTTCTCCAAAAATGTCTCGATGATGCGCGGCGCAATGCCCCACCAGATGGGGAAGCCGACGAACACCACGTCGTATTGCGCCAGATCCACGCTGTCCGCAATGGCGGGACGGCAGTTTTCGTCCTTCATCTCCAGCGTGGAGCGGCTGGACTTATCCATCCAGTTGAGATCTGCCGCCGTGTACGGCTGCGCGGGTTTGATTTCATAGGTATCTGCGCCCGCCGCCTTTGCAAGCTCGTGCGCCACGCGGGCGGTCACGCCGCTGCAGGAAAAATATGCGATCAATGCTTTCATAACAATACCTCCTCTTTATTTGAGATTTTTGCCCAGTTCATACGCCTGCTGCACATAGCGCGAACGTTTCGTCATGGACGGCGTGCCGCAGCCCTTGCCCCAGACGGCGCCCATGTCCTTGAGATTCAGATAGCGCACCAATGTCTTATAGTGAGCCTCCAACGCCTCGAACGTCCGGCCGTCCGCATTCCATGCCGCCGCAATCATCGCCGACTTCATGTGCTTGCGCTGGATGGAGGAATTGAAGGCGCAGAACCTGTCCACGAGGGTTTTCAGCTGGGCGGACATGCCATAATAATAAAGAGGCGTGACGAACACCATCATGTCCGCCGCGAGGACGCGCGCGCGGATATCGTCCACGTCGTCCTTCTGCACGCAGGGCCCTTCATACCCACAGTGGATGCACCCCGTGCAGGGGTGGATATTCGCGTGGGCTGCGCCGATGACGTCCACGCCGTGCCCCGCCTCCTTCGCGCCCTCGATGAAAGCGTTTGCAAGCGTGTTGGACGAGCCGTTCTTGTTGGGACTTCCCTCTAATAGAACGATTTTCATTTGTCTTGCCCCCTTTTCCAATAGTGTAAGGGAGTAATAGGAACCCGATCAAAAGCGGAAACCGGGGACCCATACATTGTTAAAGCCCTTGGCCGTGCCACCGGGCACGCCCTGCGGGCTTCGCCGCGTCTGGGACCTGGGACGCCCGTCTTGCCGCTTTTGATTGCTATGCACCTTTGGCGAGGATATTTTTGTGCCAGATTGTTGTGAAGATGACGCAGCAATACCCAAGTATTGCAAGGAAGATGAACAATAAGATGCCAAAAAGATACCGCCAAAGGCGTGGTTCCTATTTTTCCCTTACACTATATATTATATACCCTCTTTTCTTCAATGTAAAATGCTTATTTGTTATTATGAACTATGCATCATGGTTATGACTGACTCTGTCCCCTTGACCATTTGGAAATGCCGCCCTTGCCGCATGTGCTCTCTGTTCTGATTTCTTCCTCACTGCTTTTTGCACAATTCCTTCGACCAAATATCGCACATGCCATTGTATTTTTTGTTGCTGTATGGTATAATGCTATTAAAATTATAAACGCCTGCCTGATGCATCTGATCAAAGCAAGCATCCGGCAGGAATGATCCGATACGGTAAAAGACAATGAAACATGATAGCATTCTGTCTGCATTGGCGCAGACCTTCAGACGATATCCCGCGATCGAGCGCGCCGTGCTGTTCGGATCCCGCGCACGTGGCGATCACCGCGAACAGAGTGACTATGACGTCGCAATCTACGGGGCGCTGCCTACGTCCGATAAAACAGCTCTGCGCATTTTTTGCGCGGAAGATCTGCCGACGCTGCACAAGGTCGATCTCATCTTTATGTCTGAACAGGACGGGACGCCCATTGCAGAAAGCATCCAAAGGGAGGGAATTATTTTCTATGACAAAGACAGAAAATAAAAACGCAAATTTCAGCCAGGCGGTAAAGCGCCTCAATGAGGCAAATATCGCCTATCGGCGGCACGCCGACGATGATATCTACCAGGACGCGCTCATCAAACGGTTTGAATTTACGTTTGAGTTGGGCTGGAAGTCCCTGCGTGAATTTTTAATTGCACAGGGGTATCAGCTGGAAATTCCATCTCCCAAAGGCGTGTTTGCACTTGCCTATCGGGAGGGCATTTTGCGCGATGAGGCACTTTGGCTGGACATGCTGGAATCCAGAAACCTCACATCACACGACTACGGGCGAGAGCTCTCCAAAGAGATCGCCGATAAAATCAGCAATCGATTCTGTAAAGCGCTTGCCGACTTGAACAAATACATTGCAGACCAACTTAACTCATAAAATAACACAAAGAGCACCCACTTGGGGTGCTCTTTGCGTTATGGAGCTTCTCAAAGGACTTGTAAGGAGCGGCTTGCCGCGACGGAATAGCGTATCGTTCGCCGCTTTCTTGTAAAGCGGCGCGATCGCGTCACCGGCGACGCGCGCAGCGCTCGCCGGGCGAGTGTGCCGGAGGCACACAAAAATAGGTGAGCACCTTAACGGTACTCACCTATTTTTCTGGAGCTTCTGGCCGGACTTGAACCGGCGACCTACTCCCTCCCCAAAAAAGTTTGCCGCCCTTCCTTTCCCGCACTCTTAACCTTTCCCAAACTTTTTCGGGGACCCCGTCTTTTGAATCAATAGGCCGCTCGGTCCGCGCCGCTTCAAATGCCGTATAACACAAAGAGCACCCACTTGGGGTGCTCTTTGTGTTATGGAGCTTCTGGCCGGACTTGAACCGGCGACCTATTGATTACGAAGCGTCAAAAAAATCCATAATACACATTATACTGTACAATTTTAATTTTATAACCACAATATATTGTGGTAAAAGCGTTGCAAATAATTTTTTGACATCTTTACGACATTCATTTCAACCCAACAATCTCCCCTCTTTCGAGGATTATGCCCGGGCGGAACGAGCTCGGCAGCGGGCTGTTCGTCCCCGTTTTCTGGGATTGTGGCCACGAAAGTCCTCGTTTTCGGGGACTACGGAGCGGCGAATCTCCGTGCCACGACGTCGACGCGGGGGCGCGCTCTGCTCCTTGCCGGGCGGGGCGCTTTTCTTCACCCGTTTTGCGCCCTGGCCGTCAATGACTTTCGCCGGCAGAGCAACGGACGCGGCACCCGGATATATTCGTCTATCCGCTTGCGCGGGCTTGCCCGCGCCGTGTTATAAAACAAGCCGCCCGCCGATCGGCAGAGCACAAAGTTGCACGACGCACGAGAAAGCGCCTCGGGCGGCTTCCGCTTTCCGCGCTGCGCGCGCACGCGGCATCAGAGCCCGGTCAGGGCTCGCCGCGTATTTCTTTCTATATTTCGGATAAATAATAAATAGATACCCTCACATTTTTGACCCTACCAAAACACACTTTTGCACCCACCGCGGGTTCAAAAAAACGATAGTCACGCACGCAAAAAAACAGCCCCTGCATCTGCTCGATGCAAGGACTGTTTTTGCGTCTCACCCGGCACGACGAAAAGCGCGGCCGCACCACGCTTTCAAACCTTATTCAGTTCGCCTTCTCCCCTTCGTGGCCGCTCTTGGGAAGCCGCCAGCAATCGCACATTCGCCCGTCGCTCTTCCTGAAGCCCGTATCCTCGCAGACGGTACACTTGTACTTTGGCTGCAAGTCCGCTGCCGTCAGCCCCAGGCGGGACAGGATGCGCGCCTGAAGCACCTTCAGCGAAGCATGCCGCCTTGTCAGCTGCTCCGCCGTTCGGCGATCTCCGTCATGCTTTGCCCGCGCGATCGCCGGCTCCAGCCCGCGAATCTCTTTATGTACGGCGGCGTAGTCCCGATCGGACTCCGCCCGCCGGACATTTGCGTCTGCGATCGCCTGAGCGCGCGCATGCAAGGGCGCGAAGTGCCGCTCCCACAGCGTGCGTGCATCAGCATCGATCTCCGCCCTCGTGCGGCGATCTTTTGCCGGGGCTTCCGCGTTCGGCTTCACGTCCTCAAGCTTTTCCTTGCCCGCCATGAGCCGCAGCTTCTTGCAGACGGTATAGCGGCTTTTTCTGTGCTTGCTTGTCCCCTTCTTCGGGCGGTGGATGATCCCCGCGCGCAGAAGTCGCCTGATCGCCTCTTCCACGCCGCGCGCACTGCGCCCGGTCATGTGCGCGAGGCTCTCATAGGAACACTCAAACCCTTTCTTTGCCTTCGGGTTGGTCGCATTGGTGAGAAAGATGCTGACGATCGTCTCTTCCAGATCACGGAGCGTCCGCGCCGCATTCCCGTCCTTCATGTCGAACTTCAAAGACATGAGAAAACGGAAGTGCGTCACCGCGCCTCCCGACTTGATATGTAAGGAATACCGCGAACAGGGCAGACGTCGCCCGTCGTCGTCCCGGCTTTCCTTGGTAAAGTCTATCCCCTGCAACGTCTCGATACGCCGGATCGCGCGTTTTGCCGTAGAAACAGATGCACCCGCGCTGCCTGCCAACTTATAAAAGGACATGGCGCATTGTGCCCCGGGCCTGCGCTTCAGGTTGGAATAGCTGTAGATGACGCTTGCGATCTTCAGCTGCTTTCCGGGAAGCCCCAGGCGCATGAGCGCATACGGAGAGCGAAAGTACCCGAGCGAAAGCGGCTCGCGGTCTGATTGTTCTGTAATACGTTCACTCATCTTCCTTCCCTCCCTTTGTCATGTCCCCGTTTTCGGGGACGACTGCCCGGGCGATCCGCTCCTGCAGCGTGCCCAAAGTCCCCACTTTCGGGGATTTATGCTAATGGCCGCCGATTCCGATAGAACACGGGTATACACGGGCATTTCCGACGGCCGTCCCGCAGCAGATAGTGTCCGCCATTCATCTTAATCATGGCAAAATCACGCGCCGCGTTCAGCTCTTCCAATCCCACGGGTTGCCTCATATTCTCACACTGCCGAATAGAAAAATAACCCGCCTTATTTGCAGCTCCTAACGATCCCTGGTATTCCCCGCCGCGTTCCAGCCATTCATCTTTCGTCCTGACAAGATCGCCTGACATCTGAATATCTATTTTCGTTGTTCTCCAGTCAACTATTCTCATAATCGCCTCCTATGCGTCATGCATTCTCCTCATTGATGAACAGGATGCGGCCGGTCGGCTCATAGCCGGACGACAGCGCACGCAGATACCCCTGCTCCACCAGCTTGCGGATATGGTATCTGACGAGCTCTTCGGAAATGCCAAGCTTCTCCGCGATCTCAGCGAACCGGACGCGGCGGGCGCACGGCTGCGTCGCGTCGCCGATCACCGCGTCCAGGACGCGGAACGTCAGATCGGTCGTATCTGAGATTCGTACTGCTTTCACGCACATCTGTGCACCTCCTTTCCCGTTTCCGGGGACGCTTGTCCGAACGATCCGTTGCGGCCACTCGCCCCAAGTCCCCGTTTTCGGGGATTTTGAAAAAATTGCCGCGCTAAAATTTTTTTCCACTTCGGGAAAAAAATTTTAGATATATACGGTACTACTCTTTCGTAGCCCCGTATCAGCCGACAGTCGGCGCGGAATCGCTCCGCGTCAACCGCGACGTGCGGCGCAAACGCCTGCACGTCTGCGTCAGCCGCTCCGCGATGCCGCGCTCGCCTGTCGGACTATTTCTGTTAAACAACATCCGCCGCGCCCGCGTCGCCGCCCTTCTCCGCGTCCTCTTCGGCCTCCTGCGCCTCTTCCGCTTCTTCCTGCGGCTCGTCCTCGTCCGCCTCTCCCGGCGCCCGGAGCGGCAGCAGCGCGTCCTTTCCGCGCGTCGCCGCATACCAGCGCAGCACCGACCATGCGGAGCCGTCCCACTGCACGCGGCCTTCCCGCTGTGCAAGCGCGTCTTTCTGTTCACGGAAATAGCGTTCCACCTCTTCGGCGATGATCGCCCCGCTCAGTTCTGCCGCACGGTTATACCGCCTGCGGAAGAACAGGAAGCGCCATGTGCGCGGGATGAACTGGTCCATGCGCAGATTGAGTTCATACTCCTCCCGCGCCAATTCCAGTTCCTCTTCCATCTCGAGCAGCTTATACGCGCGCTTGTACCGCTTCAGCAGCGTCTTACTCATCACATCCCGCTGCTCTGCCGGCATGGAATCCTTGTTCTCGACGAAGTCGCCGTACAGCGCATAAAATTCCTTGTTCAGCTCGTCCACGCTCTTGAACATGTTCCTATTTCCCCCTGTATTCCTTTGGCTCTTTGTTGTTGTAGAACAGCGCCTGCAAGGCCGAAAGCTCCTTCACCTGTGACATTGTAAGGTACGGCATGCAATCGAAGTCCTGCCCGTCCGGCGGCAGATAGTCATCGAAGCAGCCGTAGCTGTCAAAGTTCTGGAAGAGGTTGCCTTCATGCGTGATATGTACTTCCTGCCAGGTCTTTTCCTTGCCTTCCAAATACAATTCCACATCCCCGGGAGAGGCAAACTCGCGGCAATCGAACTCCGAGCGCACCAGCCAGCCGTTTTTATCGTAGACGTTTCTCATCCCCTGCACTTCAAGGAACCGATCCGCGAGATCGCGGATGCTCTTATCGATATTCATGAAGCGCTGACTGTCCAGCCAGATATCGAGATAGTACTGCCGGTGCTCCGCAAAGGCGTTGATGACATGCTCCGGGAACGTCTGCGACTTACGGGAATTGTAGTAGCGCTGCGCCTCCGTGAAGAAGATCTTACTGCCGGGCAGGATGCGCTGCGTCGGCATCTTTTCGTTCTGCAGACCGAAGTAAAACCCGTTCAGGTAGTACGGCTCATAGTACCTCTGATACCCCGTTTTGATCTTCACCCGGTAATTTGCAAAGATGGGCGGCGCGTCGGGGACGGTCAACGGCGTTGTGCGCGTGCGATTCGCCGCTGTAACGCGCTGAGCCGCGAATTTTAACAGCTTGCGACCGTTTTCCCGGTATGTCTGGATGAGGAAGTGCGTCAGAAGCGACGTCTTCCCGCGGCCCGGGCGGCCAAAGATGATCGTGATCACGCACCTTTGTGTTCCTTGAAGTATTCCATGACGCCTTCGATGCAGCCGCCCTCCGCCGCTTCCGGGCAGCCGTACTCTGCGATCAGCGCGGCATCCTCGCTGCCTGCGCAGTACACGCAGTATTCACATGACGTTCTCCAACCTGCACGGAGCAGACGCTCCAGCGCGCACTTCGTTGCTTCTTCCATGATCTTCTCCCTTATTTCATCGGCTTGTGCCGGTTCTTCCCGGTTTCGGAACGAGGCTTTTCCGCCCCGTCCCGTGACGTCTTGTGCCCCTGTTCGGGACTTTGGTGCGGGACTTGCCGCGCCCGCGATACGGTTGAAAAATCGCTTGACTTTTCCTTCGATTTGCCTTATAATACTGCCATAATCAGGTATGGGTTCAGCCCATGCACCCGCCGACATCATTGCGGCATTGCCTCGAGTGGTTTAATCTCGGGGTTTTTTCTTTTTCAGAATCAAAATCTTGCTGCGATTTTCTTGTGACTGCCGGCTATGATTGAGCACTTTATCCCGCAAGAAACGCATTTCCTTCGGAGAGAGATCATATTCGGCTGCATTCTCGAGGAACTTTTTCCCGTCCACGCGGATCGCATTCCCTTCGCTGTCCTCGATCTCCACGAAGTGCTTGAAATATGTATCTTTCCGGTTGCCCTTGCGATAGGTCGGCAGATGTGTCGTGTTCGGCTGCTTTTCGTCTGTCAGACGCACGATCGCCAATTCCTCATCGGTGTTCTTATCGATCACCACGACCCAGCGCTTTGCCTTGAGCTCCTGCACTTTGCTCTTTTTGTATGGCAGATACTTATCCTGCGTTTTGAGCGTCCTACCGACGGGGACGCCCTTCTTTTGCGGCTTACGCGGCGCAGGCGCTTTCTTTGCCGATGGTTTCTTCCCCGCTGCCTTGGGCGGCGTTTTTCTTTTTTGTGTCATTTCCCTTTCCTCAAGCGCTGACGGGCGGAAGCTTGTACAAAAGCAGCACATAGCGCCTTTTGTCCTGCGGCAGCGCGTGCACGCCCTTCACCTTAATGGACAGCGTGCCGTACAGGGTATCATACACCAGTACGCTCCAGCCGTCCGGCAGTGCGGCAACGTCCTTGGCGCTGAGTTCATGCAATAATACGCTTACAGGCTTCATGGCGCTTTCCCCCATAGCCAGGCGGTTCCGTCCCTGATCTCTCTGACGTTCGTCGCCGAAAAGAACATCACTTTGCCGTTCCCCCACGCCGCCACGCTGTAGCGGGACTTGCTTGTCCGTTCGATCAGCACCGCGCCCGTCACCTGCGGCGCAAGCGGCAGCGGGACTTTGACAGAGTAGCTGACATATCCCGTCCCATAATAGTGCAGCATGTCCTCTCTGACTTCGGCTGTCCGCGCATCATCCTTTGGCGTTTCAAGGCGCAGAAAAACGGCGCCTTGCTCGCCCATGTCGTACCGGCGGAAGCCGTAAATACCTACATTCCCCGGGATCTCCATGCCGTCACCTCAGGAAGATGCTCTTTGCCGTCTCCAACGCTTTCATGGCGGCAGCTTCATCCAGGATCCTGACCTTGTCGCCGTCCGCCGTCTTGCCGAGCGCGCCCATAACCGTGAGCGAAAGATCGTTCAGCTCTTGGATCGCTGCTTCCGCCTCGCCGTGCTCCAGCTGCTTGGTCTCACGAAAGTGAAGGTATTCCCGCAGCTCTTCTTCCGTCATTTTGATTTGAACTTCCATTTTCTTATCTCCCTTAATTTTTTTGTCCTCTCCCCCTGTAAGTCTGCGGAGTTCTCCCCGCAGACTATCAAGGGAGATACAGGAAGCCGATGCAATGGTCTGCCCATTCCTGCCGCCCACGCGGACATCGGCATGTTATTGTGCAAGTCCCCCGTTTCGGGGATTTCTTCCGGTCTGATCGCACGCAGCGAAGATGCATCCGTCCCCGAATGCGGGGATTTTGGCAGCCGCCCGCAGCCCTGCGGGCGGCTGCCTTTGCTCAATCCCTGCCCTTGCGCAAGGGTTTTTTCTGCTTCTCGCGCGCAAGCTGTAAGTTCTCCCGCGTCTTGGGATAGTATGTCGTCACATCCGAGACAACGCGCCCGCGCTTGTCCTCCACTTTCCTTCGCACCGCGATGTTCTTCTCCGTGAGATAGACATCGTCCGCGCCCTTCAGATCGACTTTTTTCTTCAAAAAAATTTTCTTCATAGCTGCCTCACTCATTCACAGCGCCGGAAAAAATGATCTCCGTCGGATCAAGCTCGATGCCGGATACCCCGGTATGCCCTTCGATCGACGCCCAGATGATATCGCTCTCCAGCGTAATGGTCTGATACTCGCTGACAAGGCTCAACTGCACCGTCCAGAGCACTTTATCTTTACAATAACTGGTAGAATCAAAGAGCTCCGCAATGCGCGTTGTATCAAGATCCCTGAAATATGTCGTCGTTCCGGTATAATCTCCGGTCGCATAGTTTGCGCTCGTGTAAGAGAAGTTGTAAGCGTCAAACATTCTGAGATCGAAATACAGCGTCTTTCCCTCGGCATCCTCGATCGTATCGCAATGATATGTACTTGCAGACGTCCCGGAAGGATAATGCTGCGAGAAATAGTCCTTATCCGTTCCGGCCTGAGTAAAAGACAGCGTCTCCGTCAGATTGGTATCGATGGCGAGCGTGTAGACTTCGCTCAGCGTATATTCGACCGCGATCACGCCGCCGAGATCGGTATCATTGTTATTGATATCCACCGACACTTCCGTCTCCCCGCCAAGGTTGACGTCCACATTGCCGATCTTGACCGATACATCCGTGATCGACTGCGCGTAGTCGATCGTGCAGGTCGCCGTGATCGCGGGATCCCATTCTGATGTGCACGTCAATACGATCTGCGCACCGAACTCCTGTTCGCAGACAACCGTCGCGATGCGACTGTCCTCTTCATTGGGCGTGACAGTGACATAGTCGGTTGCCGTTTTTCCCGTTGACCATTCATTCTGCTCTGCAAAACCGATGTACCAGCTCACATTTTTGTTGGCCGCTGTTTCCGGCTGCACCGTCGCCGTGACCGTGATCCCTTCGCTTGCCGTAGCGGACTGCGCCGTGGGGACTGCGTACACCATCGATGCGGGCAGCGCGTATGATTCCCCGCTCTGCATTTCGTTCCCGTCCCCGTCCGTAACGCCGGAGACCTGCTCGCCGCCTTCGACCGGATCACTCGGCCCCGTGAATCCGCTCCAGTCACGGAATCCGTTCGTCACGACGCCGATCCACGTCCCGACGCCAATCACCGCCAACAGGATGATGACCAGCAGAAACGCTGCCACCTGCTTGAGCGTATTGTTACTGTTATTTCTTGGCATATTTTTCACTCCTTTTTAATATCGTTCCATCAGATCTCCAAGACCTTCTTGTACGGTCGCTGCCTCTTCCTCGGTGTATTCCCTGTCCTGTACGGCATAGTAAAATGTGACATATGCGCTTAGCGCAGTACGAACGTCAGTATCGCCGGAAGATTCACCACTTGAGACAATATCCGTATACAGTTTGTGTATCGTGCCCATAATGGGCTCAATTTCCTCATAGCTCTGCGCACGCGCTGCCTGTACCATATAACGGATCAGAGCTTCTTCCTTCTCTGCTATTGTCTCCGGATAATCCTCCGGCTTCTCCGGTTCTTCCGTCGGTCTCTCGGGATCATCAGGCTGCAGGGCACCGTCCGGATCTGTGATGACGATCTGATCGGGATCGAGGATAATTTCCGTTACGCCCGACCCGACGCCGAATCCGAAGCGGTATTCCTCTTCGCCGATCGTAATGATCAGTGTGAACAGATCGCCCGTCGTCTCCGCGTCTCCGGAGATCACGACTTCACCGCCGAGCGCCGCCGTAAGGATGGACGGAACAGTCGTATAATCGATCGTGAAGCCCGTTTCCGTCTGTATGATCGTAAAGCCCGCCGTCATGTCCTCGCCGTCCATGTCACGCCAGGTGTACGGCTCGCCATCGAGCGTGAAGGCAAAATTGTTCTTGCTCGCATTCCCCACGATCTGCATCGTGTACTGCGTGTCGCCGATGAGATTCTGCACACGAACTTCGTCACCGGGATAGACTTCAATATCCTCCGCCGATTGCGAATAGATCTCATCGTCGATCACGATGACCGTCGTCGGAATCCTGCCGCCGAAGCCGTCCGTCACCAAGTACGCGATCCCGAAGCCGGCAAAACTAAGGATCGCAAGCAGGAGAATGACCAGCAGCACGATCGCCACCGTTCTTGCCGTCTTTTTCCGCTGCTCTTTCTTCGCCTTTTGTTCCTGTTCCGCCTTCGTCATGCGCTGCGACGTAGACGAGCGGCTTGTCCCGGACCTGCTATTGCGTTTGTTCGCCATGTGTCACCCCCTTTTGCGCTCTCCCCGCCCGTTTCCGGGCGGGTTTGCGCGTGTTCTTTCTTTGCGCATCAGAACTCAAGTCCCTCATCGGGAAGCTGGATCCCGGATGCGTTCGAACCAATGCCGGAGAAATAGCATTGCATCTGTTGCACATGTTCTCCAGCCTCATCTGTTACAGTGATAACAAATTGAAGGCCTGCACGACTTGAATCAGAAACCAGATAAGAGCGATATGCATAAATTGGCTAACAGATAATGTTGAACTTCCAAATCCTAATAAAGTCTTAATAGAGGAATTAAAAGAAAGGGAGCTACTATCTGTATTCTCTTCGGAATCAAACAGCAACGACGTCCCCACACTCAAACCTGCCCGTGTCAACGCATTACGGTATTGAGGAGTACCGCCAAATTGAATTTCGATAGAAGAAGGAACAACCGCTTTCGTGTATACGTCAGAATATACTGCCGTCACCGTATGCGAAGACGTATAGCCCGAAAGTTCATCGAAGCTGTCCACAAGCGGGAAAGCAATTGAGTTAGTAGACTCACTCACATTCCAACTGAAATTCTTGGACGTATCCGTATGCGTGAAATTGAACTGTGCAGTGGCGCCCTCGTACTTTTGCACATAGTCAACCGTACAGGTGTCGCTGATCTCCTCATATCCGCGGATATTTGCCGTGATGATCGCCTGCGTTCCGAACGGCGCCAGGCACTCCACCTCCGCCGTAAGCGCGCCGTCCGACGTCGGCGTAATCGTCAGATAGTCGGAAATGTCACCCTGCGAGCCGCTGCCCCAGCTGCCCTGTGTTTCGCCCCACGCGATCGACCAATCCACGATTGCGTTGAGCGCGTCCGACGGCGTCACCGTCGCCGTGATCTGCTGCACTGTCTGCCCGTCCTCATTCTGCGTCGTCACTGCCGCCAGCGAGAGCAGACCATTATCATTGCCGGACGGCGTCACCTGCATCTGCTGCCCGAAATCCTCCGGCGCTGCCGTATTCCCGCGCGTAAAGATCGCGCCCAGGCATACGCCTGCGGCGACCACCGCCGCGAGTCCGATGGCGGCGACCGCCGCCGTTCCCTTCTTACAGTTGTTCTTTGCTTTCATGATGTCCCTTCCTTTTTCAATTTTTTATAGTTCCCGCTTCCGCGGCTCGATTCGCTGCTCCCTTCCGCTTTTTTGCTACGTCATACTCACCCCCCCCGATCGATATGCCACCGCCCTTTTCTCAAAGCATGATCGTGCAAACGCCAACGATCAGCACGATCAGGCAGAGGGCGAGCGTCAACAGCATTCGCTTAAAAATGCTCATTTCTCTTTCCCTCCTGTTTTTCCGCTTTCGATCAGACGCCTGATCTCCTTCACGATCCTGATCACCATCAATATCCCGACGAACACCGCCACGCCGATCACGATCCACGTCATCCACGGCACCGCCGCTGCCAGGAACGTAAACTCGCCCGAAAGGTACTCGACCAGGATCCGCAGCAGTACCGCCACGATCAGCCCGCATATCGCTCCAAGCATTTCACTTCACCTCCTTATCTCTGATTTTTCCGATGATCGTACCGATGATCCCGACTGCCGCCGTCCCCAGCGCCAGCCCTGCCAGGATCCACACAAGCTTCCAAAAATCTTCATTGCTGAAATCCGTCGGCGGCGTGATCGGGTCGATAATGTCGATCGGGTTTGCGACCACCGGAATAACCGTCATCTTTTCCGCTTCGCTCTTGAATGTCAGCTGGATCACGTCAAAGTTCAGGAATACACTCTGCTGGGCGACGTAGGCTTCCCCATAGAAAAGACCGCTTTCATAATCGGAAGTCCAGTTAATATCCACATATCCCGTTTTCGATAAATAGTCACTTACCGCAAAACGGAACATGACAAGAACTTGCCCGTCTGTCCGATATGCCTCTCTGATTGACTCAACGTCTGAAACCTGACACATCAACCGATCCGCTATATTTTCCGCTGTTCCGGCAAAGTCTTCGTCTTTTGGGATATAGATCGGGGAAAAGCTCCGTCCTTCCTCTTCCGGGATGCTTCCAAACATAGAATTCCAGATGCCGAACTCCTGCCAGTTATCCCACCAGCTCGGATCTCCGTCCGCCCAGGATACGATCTCTTGAATATCTTCTTCCACGTCAAAATCGTAATAGCTGTATCCCTTTTGGATCTTTCCGCGGCCGTTGTCCACTTTCCGGCTCTCGTCTATGTCTGCATCGAACAGATCCGCACTGATGACTCTTCCGTCTTTCACGTTCAGCTCGCCACTGTCAAAAGTCTTATCGTAGCCGAATATGTATTCTTCTAGTCGGTTGGAACTCACGCCTCCTATTCCTTCAATATCTTCCGCATACGGATCGTACTCTTCAATGTCGCACCAATTGGCCGTTGGAAGAAGATAATATAGCGGATTGATTACTGTCTCACCCGTGCTATTCCAAACATATTCGTAATATCCGCCCGAGCCCACCGTCGAATGAAATCCCGCATAAAATGCATTCCTGTAATCATGTACAAGATTTCCGGTGGAATCTCTCTCTTCCATGTCAACGCCAATGTAGGGAAGGCTCTCGGTATAAAACCCCTCGTGACTCGTCACGATCATCGGCTTCGTCTTATACTCCCACCATTCCGCCTTGATGCGTTGCAGCGTGCTGTACTCATCGAAAAGCTCCTGCGGCACGGTGAAGTACACCGTGTCCAACTGATTCTGATGCCCGGCGCCCAGACTCGACGTCTGCGTCCGCCAAAAAGTCTTTTGCACATCCAGCTCCACGCTTTCCAGCGTGTCCCGCCGGATCTCCAGCGTGCTTTCCGCATTGCTGTCCGTTCCGCAGCCCGCTGCATACCCCGTGCAGCGGTATGTAACGGACTGTTCGTTACGTTCCGTAAAGCTGTCCGTCGCGTTCTGGTCTCCCAGGAACCACACCTGGATGCTCGCAATGTCATACCGCCGTACGCCGTCATGTCCCCGGGCATATGCGCGTGCGCGCTCGTACACCGTTTTGCTGTCCGCAATCTTGAACTTGTAAAACCGATAGTTGTCCGTATGATCCAGCACGGTGATCTCCACGTTCTCGTAGATCGTGGGCTCGCCCGCCACATTGTAGTAAGTTGCCATATTGACCACATTCGCGCCCGCACGCGCGCTGATCTCCCGCTCCGTTGGATTGTACAAGTACAGGTAGATGCCGTAATAGTTCTGGGCGATGAAGCTGCTCTCCGAATAGCCGTACTCCATGAAGCCGACGTCATCCAGGAGGAAGTGCCGCCCCTCCGCATCCGCCGGGTATGCCACGACGTCGATCTCCTTCAGATCGTCCTCGATGCTCGACCGATCATAGGCGGTGTACTCTGCCGCGTAGACGGGCAAAAATGTACGCGCCGCGGCGCCAAAAGCGATCATGAGTGCGACCAAAATGCAAAAGACAGCCATGAGAGCACGCCCCGCGCCCCTCTTGACTGTCTGATCGCTTATTTTGAAACTATTCATATTTCACCAAAATAGAACTTTTGTTCTATTTTGGATTATACACCGAACTATCGTTCTATGTCAAGACTTTTCAGAAAAAAAGTTCTAAAATAATTTTATGAAATTTGGCAAAATATTGAAATCACTCCTTGATGAAAACAATTTATCCCAATCCACCTTCGCCGATGCCATTGGCTATACACAGCGCGCTGTTTCAAAATGGGTCAATGAGCAATCTGAACCAAGTGAAATGGCAATAATTAGAACTGCTGATTTTTTCCAACTTTCAACCGATTATCTATTAGGAAGAACTGATGAATATGGCATCGGCGCAATGCCAGAAAATAAAGCAATTAGGCTTTCCATTCGGGAACAAGAAGTGCTGGATCTGTTTAACAAAATGTCCCCGTCGCTCCAAAACCGATTTATCGGTTTTGGAGAAGGTCTGATCGGAATGAAAGAGTCGGCAAAACTATAATTCTTAGGAAATCTATATTTAGGAGAAACGCATGGAACTTAATAATGAAAATAAGCAGTCCCACAAAGCTATTGTATGCCCACGCTGCAAAAGCGAACGCATTGAATTTATTTCGCACTATTATAAGCGCATTGGCGCAAGGATAGCGCAAGATCTATTTATTATTGCTCTTGTGGTTTTGTTAGTGATTTTTTGTTTTTCATACGAAAATGGACCATACTATGAGTTCCTTGGCTGGGGAATCGTTTGCTTCTCCATTGTAATTATGCTACACGTTGGAATTTTGGTCTCCGAAAGCCACATGCACGCTAAAGCAATATGTCGTGATTGTGGATATATTTGGCTATTAGACTGAAAAGCGGAGCGTATTGTCGCTCCGTTTCATTTATTAACATCCGCCCATGAAGTAAAGTTAATTCATGATATAATCCCCTTTCAAGGGGGAATATTATGGACTATTATTTCACGCAAGAAGAAGTAAACGCTTTAGATCGCATGGCACGGGATATTCAAACAATGATCGGTCGTGCGCTCGGAAGAGAAGAAGCTTATCATGCTCGTCGTGATGAATTCAAATTGATCGACTTCGCTGCCGAACTGGCACGAAGAAACGGCGGTTTTTCTTCAGATCAATCAACACAAGGCAACGCTTTTACCACTCCAGAGGAGGAGCGGCAAATGCTGATAAAACTGAAAGGAGTTTCCGTAAACTCGACCCCTCGCGCGGACGGTCGCTACCAAGGGTATGCGAAGCTGAACGGCGAAAAACGCTACTTCTACGGCAAGACCAAAAAGGAAGTAGAGGACAAGATCATATTTTGCCTAAAGGAGGATGAACGATCCAAAAAGAAAACCGCCAAAAAAGAAAAAAACTCCCCGACGTTCGGAGAGTATGCAGAAAACTGGATCAAGTTGTACAAGGAGCCAAACCTGAAGCCGACATCACTCAACTCCATGCGGATCACGCTCGAGCCGGCGATCGAGGTCTTCGGAGAGCGCCGCATCTCGACGATCTCGTCCGATGAGTTGCAAACGATGCTGCTTACAATCACGGCGCCTCGCATGCGGGAAATGTGCTTCGGAACGCTGCGGCAAATCTTCAAGAAGGCAATGCTCCAGCAGCTCATCAAACACAACCCCTGCGATTTGGTCGAAATGAAAAAGCATAAGGCAGAAAAGCGCAAGGCTCTGACCGTCGAAGAGGAAGCGCGTTTCCTCCTGGAAGGGAGCAAAACGGAATACGATCTGCTATATCGAACGATGCTGGCAACAGGAATGCGGATCGGAGAGGCGCTTGCCCTCACCGCATCGGACATCGATACAAAAGAGAACGTGATCCACGTCACAAAAAACGTCGTCTTCATCGACGGGAAGCGCATTGAGCAGGACACCCCGAAATCAGAGGCAGGGAACCGCGACTTGCCGATCTCTCACGCTCTGGCGACCGAGCTGCAAGCAGCAGGGGGAGACCTGATCTTTCCCTTTTCGTACAACTCCGTATCCCTCGCCATACGCCGCATAGCACACCGCACAGGGATCAAGGTTTCATCGCACATTCTTCGGCATACCTATGCAACCCGCCTGGAAGAAGCCGGGATCCCGCCGAAGATCAAGCAATATCTGCTCGGGCATGCAACGCTGGACATGACGGAGAACGTCTACACAGACGTGCAAAAAAGTTACGTCAAACGGCTCTCGGATACGATCCGCGGGATTTTCTCACCGGTAGAGCCTTGATTTGACACTAATTTTGACACTAAAAACCACAGGCGAGCAAAAAAAGAAAGCCTATATTTTGTGAGTATTATCAAACAAACCACAAAATATAGGCTTTATGGAGCTTCTGGCCGGACTTGAACCGGCGACCTATTGATTACGAATCAATCGCTCTACCGACTGAGCCACAGAAGCATAGTTATGCGCTTCAAACAAAGCTTATTCATTATATGAAAAAAGCCACAAAAAAGCAAGCGATTTTACATACTTTTTCAGATTTTTTTCTTGCGCGGAACAAAGAGTTTCATGTGCCCTGGCAGGACGTCGACGCGCAGATCGCCGCGCATCCCCTTCTCGCCGTCCAGATCCCACACGACGTCCCCGTCCGTCTCAATGAGAAAGTGTGAGCCTTTGAGACGCAGGATATGCCCGCTTCTGCCCTTCCCGCCCATCAGCATGAGAGAGACGAGCGACGCGTATGCTCCCATGCGGCGCGCAAAATTCGGCTCCTTTGTCTGACGGATAAGGGCAAGTTCGATCCTGCCGTCCCGCATACTGGAATGCTTGTTCGCTTTGAGCCCCGCGATCGAGCGTCCGTTCATGTTGAGGATGAGCACGGTCGTCTCCTCGATGCGCCTGCCGTCGCAAGTGATCGTCACGGGAAAGACGCGGAACTTCATCTCATGCCGCAGCGCCTCCACGGCATAGGCGAGAATGCCCAGCTTCTTTTTTAAGGAGCGCCCCGTGGAATAAGTCGCGCGCGTAAATGCGCCCGCCGCCGCGACATAGACGGCATAGTGCGTCCCGTTGAGCCGCATGACATCGACTGCCGCGCAATTGCCCGCAAGGATGACGTCCAGTGCGCCCTTGACCGAGCGCGGAATGCCGAGTGAGCGCGCGGTATCGTTGGTCGTGCCGCCCGGGATATACCCCAAGCGGACGTCCCTCTCGCCCACGCCCTGCAAGATGCGGTTGAAGGTGCCGTCTCCGCCCGCAAATAAGATGACGTCAAAGCGCGCAGCGCCCTCACGGGCGCGCGCTTCCATATCCTCGGCGCTCTTCGTTTCGACGATCTCCACGACGTCATATGCCTCTTCCAGTCGTCTGCGGATGTACGCCGTCTGTCTGGCGATGCGTCCCTTCCCGCTGGCAGGGTTATAGAGAAACAGGCACTTCACGCAAATATTATACCCAAAATTTTACGTTCTGACAACTCATTGGCGCCGTCTGCGCAAAATGTCCCCTTCCGTGAGCGCAACGGGCGACGCAAAGGAGTACGCCCCCTGCACCAGTTTGGCGTCCGCACAGGGCGCGCCGCTCTGATCGCGAAGGTCGGAAAGCGTCACTTCCTGCGCGAGCGGCGCGGTCGGCGAGAGCGCTTCCAGCACCTCGTTTTCATAGAAACGGTTGCGCATTTCCACATACGTACGCCCGTTTTCGTGACCACGGACGACGGCGACAAACTCGCATGTCCCCGCCGCCTGCGACCACGCGTAGTGCACGGTCTCGTGATTTTCGCCGAAGGCGTATGCCGTCGTATAGGAGCGATGGTCGACGCACTCCAGCTCCGCCCCGAGCGCAGCGGAGTATCCCTCGTCCAGAATGCGGCGGTAGGCGTTGACGACGGTCGCGAGGTAGTATTCGCTCTTCATTCTGCCCTCGATCTTCAAGGACACGACGCCCGCCTGCGCGAGCTCTGAAAGGTGCGCGCTCATGTTGAGGTCCTTGCTGTTGAGCAGGTATGTCCCCCTGCCGTCCTCCTCCAAATCGCACCATGCGCCATTTTCGCCGCTTTGGACACGGTAACTGCGGCGGCACGCCTGCACGCACGCGCCGCGGTTGGCGGGACGGCCGTCGAGGTAGTCAGAGAGATAGCATCTGCCGCTGTAAGAGATGCACATTGCGCCGTGGACGAACGCCTCCAGCTCCAGATCGGGGCAGGCGGCATGGATCTCGGCGATCTCCGCAAGCGAGAGTTCGCGGGCGAGGACGACGCGGCTCGCGCCGAGCGAGGCAAACATCCGGCAGGCTGCGGCGTTGGTGACGTTCGCCTGCGTGGAGATATGGACGGGCAGCCCGGGCGCGGCCTGTTTGCAGACGGCGAGCACGCCAAGATCGGAGATGAGGACGGCGTCCGCGCCCATCTCCGCGAGCGCCGCAAAGTAGGAAGAAAGCTCCCCAAGGTCCGCGTTGCGCGCAAAGATATTGACGGCGACGTACACTTTTTTGCCCAACGTATGGGCAAATCCGATGCCATCGGCGAGTTCGTCGTGCGTGAAATTATTGGAAAAGGCGCGCAGGGAGAAGGACTTCCCGCCCGCGTACACGGCGTCCGCGCCGAAGTGCAGCGCGCACCTAAGTTTTGCAAGGCTGCCCGCAGGCGCCAAAAGTTCAGGCTTCATGGTTCTCCTCCCGTTGCACAATCCGGGCGATCTCCCGCGCGGTCTCCTCTGCGCTCATGCCGTCCGTCGCGAGCTTGACGCTCCCCATGTCCTGCGCGTAAAAAGGCAGGTAGGCAATGGAGCGCGCGATCACGTCCTCGTCACGAAGTCCCGCCGCGATATCCCCGCGCAGGCGGGCAGCGACCGTCTCGGGCGAGGCGGTCAACGTAAACCGAGCGACCGCAGCATTCCCGAGGGGCAGGCGCGCAAGAATACTCTCCGCGATCTCCCGCCGCTGCATCACCCAGCAAAAGACGATATTTTCCACGTCCGCACAGCCAAGGTAGCCGCTCAATACCGTCACAATATGATCGATGACGCGCCGCTTGCTCTCCTCCGTGACAGAAAACGGATGGACATTCCAGCACCAGTCGCCGTCCAGCAGCGCGCAGGCAGGCAGCAATCGCTGCACCTGCCGGGAGGCGGCGCTCTTGCCGACGCCCATCGCGCCGTTGATCATGATGAGCCGCTTCATGATGCGCGCTCCTTTCTCGCCACGGCGAGCCCCTTCCCGACGGGCAGGACAGTCACCGCGAAATCCCCGTCCGCCTGCAAATCTTGCAAAAACTCCCCGATATGCTGCGCGAGCATCTTGCGCTTTTTGGGGACGCCGCTTGAAAAGAGCAGGACGTCGTCCGCGCACAGCACGCCGCTCGCGCGCAGCAGCCGCTTGCAGTCGGGCAGAAAACGGCGGTACTGCACCTTGGCGGCGTCGAGAAAGATGAGATCGTACGCGTCCTCCAGGCAGGGCAGAATGTCCGCCGCATCCCCCTCGAGAAGGGTCACGCGATCCGCAACGCCGAACAGATCAAAATTCTCCCGTGCCGCAGCGATGCGCGCGGGTTCGCGCTCGATGGTCGTGATGCGGGCGCTTGTGGCAAGCAGCAACGCGATGGACGTAAGCCCCCTGCCCGTGCCGATCTCCAGAATGTGTTTTGCCCCGACGCGTTCCGCTTCGTTCAACAGGACGGCGAGCACGTCGTCCGAGCAGGTTGGGTCGCGCTCCTCCTGTGCCGCCGCCCGCAGCGCTGCGAGCCGTTCCTGATTGGTCATGTTCTTTCCTTTGAAAGGGACGGCTCGACGCCGTCCCTTTTGCGTTTATTTTTTCTTGGGCGCGGAAAGTTCCTCCCACATTGCCGCAAACAGCGCCACGAGGCGCGCCTTGTCCTCTGCGTTTTGCACGACGAGCCGCGCTCTCGCCCCCGCATGCGGCGAAGCAAGGGGCGCGTCCGGCAAGAGACGGCGCGCTGACGGCACGGGCGTGACATAGAGCCGCCCGTCCTCGATGACACCCACCATTTTCTCGCGGTAATAGACGAGCCACTCCCCCATCATGGGACGGATCCTGACTTCCGGGATCCCCTCTACAATGGCGAGCGCAATACTTTTCGGCGTTCCCATATAATCTCCTTGGTTTCTGTCATCAACCCTTCCGTCTCGCTAACGCTCACCACCTCCCCTAAAAATCTACGATTTTCAGGGGAGGCAAGAAAAGCGCGGCGACTTTTGCTATAATTTACGCGAAAAAAGGCTTCACTTGTTATGCCTTTTTTCACCCTATTTGCCAACCCTTTGGCTTTTGCGGAAAAGTGAGCGGCGCGCGCTATTTTGTTGCAACTGCGCGTCGCGAGAGAAACCGAACGAAGAACCGCCTTGCGGCGAACGTTGGGTTTCTCTAAAACTCACGAGATTTCTTTTCGTCAGTTCGAAAAGAAATCTGTGAACCCTTTCACACTTCCTGTACAATCGGCATGATCATGGGCGACTGCTTGGTCTTTTTGAAGAGGTAATTTTTGACGGCGCGGCGGATAGCGGCGGAAATGTCCGCATTGGTCGCATGCGTCCCGACGCCCTCGATCGCCTTCTCGACGACGTCCTTGAGATCGCGCATATAGTCGCGCTCGTCCGAAAAGACAAAGCCGCGGCTCTCGATGACCGGCTCGCCGAGCAGCACGCCCTTGGAGAGCGCCACGCTGACCACGAACAGACCCTCGCCCGACATGCGGATGCGGTCCTTCAATACCTCGCTCGTGCCGTAGTCCTCGAAGCCCGCGCCGTCGATGAGGCGCGCGCCCGCGGGGAAGCTGTCGCCCTGGCGCAGGGTATCGTCCGTGACCTCAGCGCACATGCCGATATCGGGAATGAAGATCTGCGAGGGGCTCATGCCCATCTCCTGTGCGAGCAGCGCGTGACGCTTTAAGTGGCGGTACTCGCCGTGCACGGGGATAAAGAACTTGGGCTTTAAAAGCGCGTGCATGATCTTGTGCTCTTCCTGGCAGGCGTGACCGGAGACATGGATCTTTTCCAGACTCTCGTAGACGACGTTGGCGCCCTTTTTATACAGATTGTTGATGACGCGGTAGATCATGCGCTCGTTGCCCGGGATGGGGCTTGCGGAAATGACCACCGTATCGTTCGCGCCGATTGTGACCTTGTTGAACTCGCCCGCCGCCATGCGCGTCAGGGCGCTCATCGGCTCGCCCTGCGAGCCCGTGGAGATGATGACGATCTCCCGGTCGAAGAAGTTCTTGGTCTTTTCCACGTCCACGAGGACGCCCTCGGGGATGGTGATCTCGCCGATCTTTGCCGCCGCCTCGACGACGTTGAACATGCTGCGTCCCGAGAGCGCGACCTTGCGGCGGTACTTGACCGCAATGTCCACGATCTGCTGCAATCTGTGCACGTTAGAGGCGAACGTCGCGATGACGATGCGCCTGTCCGCATTCTCGGCAAAGATGTGTTCGAGCGTCGTGCCGACCACCTTCTCACTCATCGTGTACCCCGGGCGCTCGATGTTGGTGGACTCGCCAATGTATAAAAGCACGCCCTTCTTGCCGTATTCGGCGATCTCCTCAAGATCGATGGGCTTGCCCGCGACGGGGGTTAAATCGATCTTGAAGTCCCCGCTGTGGAAGATGATGCCGTAGGGCGTCTCGATCGCGAGCGCAAGCGAGCCCGCAATGGAGTGATTGACGTTGACGAAATGCACGGTGAACGCACCCGCCTTGATCACGTCCTCTGAGCCGATCGTCTGCTCCACGACGTTGTTCATGCGGTGCTCACGCAGCTTGTTGTCCACGAGCGCGAGCGTGAGTTTGCTGCCGTAGACGGGCGTCGTGGGCAGCAGCTCCTTCATGAGATAGGGCACGCCGCCGATATGGTCCTCATGCCCGTGCGTTAAAAAGACGCCGCGGATCTTCTGGCGGTTGTTGACAAGGTAGGTGATCTCGGGAAATACGAGGTCGATGCCCGGCATCTCCTCGGTCGGGAAGATGATGCCCGCGTCGATGACGATGATGTCGTTGCCGTACTCGATGGCGGTCATGTTCTTGCCGATCTCGCCCACGCCGCCGAAGAATAAAATTTTGACGGGCTTCTTCTTTTTGCCCTTTTGTTCCTTCTTCTCGGACTTTGCCTCCTGAGACTTGGGCTTGCGCGCGGCAGGCGTCGCCTTGTCCGTTTTCTCCGCTTTCTCTGCGGGCGCGCTCGCTGCGCTCTCCGATGCGGCGGGCAGCTTTGTGCCCTTGCCCTTGGCACGCGAGCGGCGGCGGGGCTTGTAACCGGCCTCCTCCATCGCCTCCTTGGAGCGGGACTCCTCCCCGCCCTTCTTTGCCCTCTGTTCGCGATTGTACGCCTCGATGCCGTTGAGAATGGCAAGTTCGATGGCGGAATCGACATGCTTTGGTGATTGATTGTTGTTTTCCTGTTTCAAACGATGACTCCTTCTTTGCCCGCAAATACGCATGACGAAAGAGCCGATCACTCAGCTCCCTCTTGCGTATGCGGCATTCTGCTTTGTTTTTAAAAATCAAGATCGGACTTCTCGACGAGCGACGTCTTGATGAGTCCCTCCTGAATAAGTTCTTCCTGACTGCGGAAGGCAAACTCCTCCGCGTAATCGACGGGCTCGCGCTCAATGGGCACCGTGTCCAGGCGCTCCATTAAAATGGCGACGAGCTGCAGCGCGCGCTTTAGAGCGGTCGCGCTCCTGACTTTGACCATCATCGGCGTCTTTTCGTACTGCTTGGTGTCCCCCACGGCGCGCTGATGATAGACGCTCGCAGGGTATGCTGCGGGATCGAGATCGAGATAGAGGCATAGCGTCTTGCCGCGCACACTGATGCGCGCGACCGTCTCGCCCGCCATGAAGAAGCGGTCGTTGGACCAGTTGATCTGCGAATTCACGCCTGCATAGGACAGGAGCGCGTTTTTGAGCGCGAAGTAGCTCTCCTTGACCGCGTCCGCGCTCTCGATGATCTTGGCGCGGAAACTGCGCTTGTAACGCGTTACCATCTCCGCATCGGCCCCGTCGGCGGCGGCAATCTCCGCTTCGGGCAGCTCGGAATCGTCCTCGCTCTCCGAAGGCTCGGCGTCGGCTTCGCTCTCCGGCGTCTCCGCTTCGTCCGTTTGCTCAGACGCTTCTTCCTCGGGCTGCACTTCCGCTTCGGGCGTCTCTTCTGCGACAGGTTCCTGCTCTTCGGTCATCTCCTGCGCAACTTCCTGTACGGGAAGGCGGGCGGCGAGCAGCGCCGCGACGCGTTCCGCCAGGGCATCGTAATCGAGGGTCTCTGCCACGGCCTGCGCAATGCGCGTGATGCCCTGTTCGTCCACCGTGACGTCAAATTCATGCTCCATGACGGAAGCGACGCGTTCGGCAATGCGGTCATAATCGACGGCGGGCACGCTGAGCGCCACCTTTTCGGCAAGCGCTTCCTCGCTCTGCACGGGCAGAGCGGCGACGACGCGCTCGGCAATGAGGTCGTAATCTGTCTCAGGCAGGGCGGCGGCGACATGTTCCGCGAGGTCGTCGTAATCGATCTTGTCCGCATTTTCCGCAGCCGCTTCCCCGTCTTTGCGCTCGGGGTGCTCCGCGCCGAGCAACTCTAAAAGTTCGTCGCGCAGATCGTCGATGCGGGCAGAGAGCTTTTCCTCCGTCTCGCGGATGGTATCGCCGAATACCTGCACGCTCGACTCCGCGCTGGCGCGCACCTGTTCGATGACAGATTCACGCAGCTTGGTAAATTCCTTGCGGTCAGACTCATAGATGGAGCTGTTCTGCTGGGCGAGGAACTTCACCTCGTTGAGAATGGCGTCCATCCCCTCGCGCAGGGTAGCGGCAAGCGACTCATAGACGGACATCTGCTGTGCGGCGCCCGCCTGCAATTCACGGCCGAGCGACTGGCGCACTTCCTCAAGTTTTCCCGTCATGCCGCGATACATGCCTTCCATCACGACGCTTTCCCGCTTGATCTCTTCCATACGCTCCTCCGTAACCATCCAATCTGCGCAATATATGCTGCCTTTCCCCTATTTTACACCAAAATACATGAAAAGTAAATACTTTGCCCCCGTTTTTTTCGGGAAAGCGCGAATTTTCCTTTTTCAAAATGCGGCAATCGGGATTGTCTATGATAAAAATTCCGCAAATACTTGTCATCCGCGGGGAAACATCGTATAATGGACATAATACATATCATTTGATGAGAGGTGAAAAGTATGAGAGCATATAACTTTTCCGCAGGTCCCTCCACGCTCCCTCTGAGCGTGCTGGAGGAGGCGCAGCGCGAGTTTCTGGACTTTGCCGGCACGGGCATGTCGGTAACGGAGATCTCTCACCGCAACAAGGCGTTTGAAGCCATCGTCCTCGAGGGCGAGGCGCTGCTGCGCGAACTCATGCACATTCCCGACGACTATGCCGTCCTCTTTGTGCAGGGCGGCGCAAGCACGCAGTTTGCAGCAGTCCCCCTCAACCTCATGCACAAGGGGAAGGCGGACTACGTTGTGACGGGCAACTTCTCCAAGAAGGCATGGCAGGAGGGCAAGATCTACGGCGACGCGGCGTGCGTGGCGTCCAGCGAGGACAAGACGTACACCTGTATCCCCGACGTCTCCGCGATCCCCTTCCGCGAGGACACCGACTATGTGCATATCTGCTCCAACAACACCATCTTCGGCACGCGCTACATCGAGTTCCCCGACGTCAAAGCGCCGCTCGTCGCGGATATGTCCTCGGAGATCCTCTCGCGCGAGGTCGACGTTTCCAAATTCGCCGTCATCTATGCGGGCGCGCAGAAGAACCTTGCGCCTGCGGGCGTGACCATCGTCATCGCAAAGCGCGACCTCATAGGGAACCCTCTGCCCATGTGCCCGACCATGCTCAAGTGGAAGGTACAGGACGAGAACAAGAGCCTGTACAACACGCCCCCGTGCTTCTCCATCTACATGGCGACGCTGGTGCTGCGCCACCTCAAAAAGCTGGGCGGCGTCAAGGAGATGAACGCCATCAACGAATACAAGGCGGGGCTTTTATACGACTTCATCGACAGCTCGTCCTTCTACACCAACAGAGTGGAAAAGAAGTACCGCTCCATCATGAACGTCCCCTTTGTGACGCCCAGCCCCGAACTGGATGCGCAGTTCGTCAAGGAGGCGGCGGCGAACGGACTTGTTTCCCTGAAGGGACACCGCCTCGTGGGCGGCATGCGCGCCTCCATCTACAACGCGATGCCCGTGGACGGCGTCAAGGCGCTCATCGAATTCATGAAGAAGTTTGAACGGGAGAACGCATGATGAAGATCTTAAAACTCAACGCGATCAGCCCCGTCGCGGACAAGGCATTTGCGGGCTATGAATATTCGGACAGCGTCGAAAATCCCGACGGCATCATCCTGCGCTCCTTCGCGATGCATGACTATCCCCTCGGCGACAACCTGCTGGCCGTGGCGCGTGCGGGCGCGGGCGTCAACAACATTCCTATCGACAAGTGTACGGAAAAGGGCATCGTCGTCTTTAATACGCCGGGCGCGAACGCCAACGCCGTCAAGGAACTCGTCCTGTGCGAGCTGTTTCTGGGCGGCAGAAAGATTATCGACGGCGCCAACTGGACGCAGACCCTGAAAGGGCAGGAGAATATCTCCAAACTCGTCGAAAAGGGCAAATCCAAGTTTGTCGGACAGGAGATCGCGGGCAAGACGCTGGGCGTCATCGGACTGGGCGCGATCGGCGCCATGGTCGCAAACGACGCACTGCGCCTCGGCATGGACGTCATCGGATATGACCCCTACCTCTCAGTGCGCAACGCCTGGATGATGGATAGGCGCGTGCAGTTCACGCCCGAGCTTTCCGACCTGTTCCGCAAGTCGGACTTCATCACTGTGCACGTCCCCCTCACGCCCGACACCAAGGGCATGTTCAACCGCGAGAGCCTTGCGCAGTGCAAGGACGGCGTGGTCGTCATCAATAACTCGCGCGGCGACCTCGTCGTGAGCGCGGACATGGTCGAAGCGGTCAAGGCGGGCAAGGTCTCGCGCTATATCACCGACTTCCCCGACGAGACGCTGCTGGGCGTGGAAAACATTCTCTGCGTGCCCCACCTCGGCGCGAGCACGCCCGAAGCAGAGGACAACTGTGCATACATGGCGGGCAATCAGCTCGTCGACTACCTGGAAAACGGCAATATCACCAACAGCGTGAACTTCCCCGCCGTGTCCATGCCCCGCTCAAGCAAGGCGCGGCTGTGTGTGCTGCACAAGAACGTCAAGGAGATCCTCTCCAAGATCCTCTCCATTGTCGCCTCGCAGGGCATCAATGTGGCGCACATGCTCGACCAGAGCAAGGGCGACTATGCCTACCTCATCCTTGAGTTGGACGACGTCCCGGGAACCGCGAGCATCGACCTCATTCGCTCGATGCCCGATATCCTTCGCGTACGACTCATCTGATCTCCTTTTCTTTTTTCAAAGCAGCAGACCCGCCATCGACGGGTCTGTTGCCATTTTTTTAGTACGTACCCCTATTTTTTGTACCATTTGACGCTGCCTTGTGGGTTTGGTCTGCGCGGCTGCGCACATGCGCAGCCAAATTATTGATCTTGCCGATTCGCGCGCCGCACAAAGACGCGGTGCTTGTTGAAGACGACGCCCGCGACAAAGCAGATCATCAGCCAGTACAGCCATAGCAAAAAGACGATGACCAGCGAGAGCGCGCCATACAGGCGCTCGGGGTTGCTGAAGCGAAAGTAGACTGTGAACGCCGCGGACGCGACGAGCCATGCAAGCGCCGTGAGAAAGCTGCCGAGCGCAAGTTGTTTGCCCTGCTTCCGGCAGGGACGGACGTAGAGATTGAGCCCCCACGCCACCAGGAACCCAAGCGCCAGGATCGCGGCGTACTCGAGAAGATACCCGAGCCAGGCGGGGAGCGGACGGGTCAGAAAGGCCAAGGCAATGAGCGCGGCGCCTGCGACGGCAAACGTCAGCATGAGCAGGAGCGTCAGCCCGATCGCCCCTAGGCGCACCTTCCAGCCGCGGCGGGGCCGTGCTTCCGAATAGATGATCTCGCCGCTCCGCCGAAGGTGATAGAAGAACGCCGAACTCGACCAGAGCGTCGTGGCAATGAGGAAGATGCTCGCGCCCGCCGTCGCCCCCTGTGCGTTGGTCTGCAAAAAGCCGAGAAAATCCCGCGCCCAGCCGAACAGCTCCAGTTCCAGAACCCGATCGAGAATGGCGGTGTTCCCGCCGAACAGGAGCGTGAGCCAAAAGACGAAGGGCACGAGCGACATGATGAGAAAAAAGACGAGCGTGCCCGCAACCGTCGTAGCGCGGTGCGCCGAAAACGCCCGCCACGCCGCGCGTCCCCACTGCCATCCGCGCACAAAAATGTTTTCCTTCCCCTCGCTGTTCATCTTCCTTATTGTGCGCCAAAAATTCCAATTCAAGCAAAAAAGCGGGACACTGTCCCGCTTTTCACATTTCCGTTGCTTACTTTTTGCCGCCGGTCAGAAGCTGTACAAGCTGAGCAGGCAAGTCACCGCCGCTCAAATTGATGCTGCCCACCTTCTCGCAGATGCGCTCGACATATTCCCATTCCTTGAGTTTATAGAGCGTTTGGTTCTCGTCCATCAGGCGCGCCGTATTGAGCAGCGAGCGCGTGGATGCCACCTCTTCGCGGCGGGCAATGACGTTCGCCTGCGCGCGCTTTTCGGCGACAAGCACGGTGTTCATGATATCGCGGATCTCGCCGGGCAGAATGATATCCCTGACCGCCGCGCACCGGACGTCCAGATAAAGCTCTCTGCCCTTCTCCGCAATGACGTTCGTCAGATATTCCGTAAGCGCTTCCTTGTTTTCCAGGATCTCGTCGATGCGGTATTTGCCGACATATTCGCGAAGCGCAAGCTGGACGGCGGTATGCAGCTGCTTTTCATAGTCGCCCACTTCCTTCGCGAGACGCTCATAGTCGGCGATCTGATAATCGCAGACACAATTAATGCGCAGTGTGACCTTATCCGCCGTCAAAATTTCCTGACCGACGATCTCCTTCTGGACGAGGCAGGCGGGATAGCGTTCGGTCGTGACTTCCGTGCCGTTCTTCCAGAAATAGTACTTGCCCGCTTCCAGAAAGCGCACAAACTTACGGTCAAAGTAGAGCGCCGCACGCTCCCGCGCGCCAACCTCCACAACATCGCAATAGGGCGACAGCTGCTTCAGATAGCTCGGCAGGATGCTCGCGTCCATCTCAGGCGAGGTGACGTCGACCGCGCGGAATGTATGCTGAAAGCCTTCCTTCCAAAAGAAGAAGTGTCCCGACACCGTAAGAAGTTGACGAAATACGCCGTCCACGAAGTGCAACACATATTCGCCGTCATGCACATCGACGCGGACGGTCTGCGCCTGAAAATCCGCATCTTGTTCCAGGACGAACATAGGAACGCTTCGCGCGTTCACAACGGCAAGGTCGCCGACGTCGAGCAGTTCGATCGATCGCCCGCAAAAGGCATGGTACTTCCCCGCGCCCAGCAGGCGCACAAACTTTCCGTTCTTCGTGAGCACGCCCCTCTGATTTTCCTGAATGATGACCTTCATATGACCCCCTTGACGCGAAACACCGCGGTACTTTCAAAAACGCCCGATGGAGCGCGGCGGACTTACGGTTGAGTGCACGGCTTCGCAAGCGGAACGATTGCGTCTGGCTTACGTCGTCATAGCACGGTATCCCCGTCAGCACAGGGCGCGCCACCCCACTTCGGCTGCCCGCCCGAAGGCGGGTGCCGCACGGACGCCGTTGGAGAAATAACTCTTTTTTGGATCACGCCCATATGAACATAACCCGAATGCGAATGCTTAGCAAGCATTTCCGTTAACCACTCCGGTCAACGAGAGATATCTCCCGTGTGGGAATCGAACCCACGAAATCATAATATATGAATGGTAAGTTCACATATTCGGAGGCTTTTTAGACGGCGGATGGACCTCCGCATCCGCATACGGACGGCATACGCTTTGGGACACCCTCGCGCACCGCAGCGAAAGAATACGCCCGCTCTGTCCGTACACAGACAGTATATCATAACCACCGGCGACTGTCAATCCTCTTGTCACAATTGGTTCTTATTTTGATCATGATCGAATTATTATTTCGATGATTATCAATATTAAATTAGCACAGAAAAAATCCCGCTTTTTCCACAGAAAAAGCACAAGGTATCGTCATAGTTTTCGCTCTCAATGCGCGCAGGCGGGAAAATTTTGAGCAAAACGATATAAAAGGCTTAACTCCCATTCGGCAGACCATATTCGCCCGCCGCGCTTCTGCGCGGCGGGCGATCTGATATTCATAAACGGCAAAAACCGCTGCACAAGTGCAGCGGTTTTTGATTTTCAAGAATTTACTTGACGATCTTGGAGACGACGCCGGAACCGACCGTTCTGCCGCCTTCACGAATCGCGAAGCGGAGACCTTCTTCGATTGCGACAGGCTTGATCAGCTCAACCGTCATCGTGACGTGGTCGCCGGGCATGACCATCTCAACGCCTTCGGGCAGCTCGATGGAACCGGTGACGTCCGTCGTACGGATGAAGAACTGAGGACGATAGTGGTTGAAGAATGCCGTGTGACGGCCGCCTTCTTCCTTGGTCAGAACGTAGACCTGCGCCTCGAAAACGGTAGCGGTGGGAACAGTGCCGGGCTTTGCGATGACCTGGCCCTTCTCAACGTCCGTTCTGTTGATACCACGGAGCAGCGCACCGACGTTATCGCCTGCCATAGCCTCATCAAGAGACTTGTGGAACATTTCAAGACCAGTGATGGTCGTGGAACGAGGCTTGTCGATCAGACCGACGATCTCAGCGGGATCGCCGACGTGCGCAACGCCACGCTCAACTCTGCCCGTAGCAACGGTACCACGGCCGGAGATCGTGAAGACGTCCTCGACGGGAAGCAGGAAAGGCTTCTTGTCGTCGCGCTCGGGCGTAGGAATGTAGCTGTCGATGGTGTCCATGAGCTCGAGAATGCACTGGCACTCGGGAGCAGCAAGAACCTCCTCATTGGAGCAACCGCTGGTCGCCTTCTCAAGCGCCTTGAGTGCGGAACCCTTGATGATCGGGATATCG
>DXBS01000110.1 GCA_019116405.1 Candidatus Gallimonas intestinigallinarum
AGCTCATGCGCAAGAGTCCCGTTATGATCGCAGACGCGCTTCAATCTGACTTTGTCTGCGACGACGTCATCAGCGCAGTGAGTGCCGTCAACGGCTACCTCAACTTCAGGATCAACAAGGCGGGGCTTGCCCGCGACGTCCTTGCGCGTATCGGCGCGGAAGGGGAGAAGTACGGCAGCTCGGACATGGGCGCGGGCAGGGTCATCTGCATCGACTACTCCTCCATCAATATCGCAAAGCCCTTCCATATCGGGCATCTCTCCACGACGGTACTGGGCGGCGCATTCTACCGCATCTTCAATTTCCTCGGCTACAAGGCGGTCGGTATCAACCACCTCGGCGACTACGGCACGCAGTTCGGCAAGCTCATTTCGGCGTATAAGAAATGGGGCAACCGCGAGGAAGTCGAAAAGGGCGGCATCCACGCCATCAACGATTTATATGTGCGCTTCAACAACGAGGCGGATGAGGCAATGGAGGCGGAGGCACGCGAGTATTTCCGCATCATCGAGAACGGCGACAAGGAGGCAAACGACCTCTTTGACTGGTTCAAGTCTTTGACGCTCGCCTATGTGCAGACCATCTACGAGCGCCTGCATATCAAATTTGACAGCTACGCGGGCGAGCGCTTCTATACGGACAAGATGGCGCCCGTCGTCGAGGAACTCAAGGAAAAGGGACTGCTCAAGGAGAGCAACGGCGCGCAGATCGTCGACCTGGAACCGTACGGCATGCCGCCCTGCCTCATTCTGCGCTCGGACGGCGCGTCGCTGTACGCCACCCGCGACCTCGCCGCAGCGATCTACCGCAAAAAGACGTACGACTTTGATAAGTGCCTGTACGTCGTTGCCTATCAGCAGAACCTGCACTTCAAGCAGTTCTTCAAGGTGCTCGAGCTCATGGGCTACGCGTGGGCAAAGGATCTGGTGCACGTTGCCTACGGCATGGTCTCCTTAGAGGACGGCTCCATGTCCACGCGCAAGGGCAAGGTCGTCTGGCTGGAGGACGTGCTCACCCGCTGCGTCGAGAAGGCGCGCGCCATTCTGGAGGAGAAAAATCCCGCCCTGGAGAACAAGGACAAGGTCGCCGAGATCGTCGGCGTGGGCGCGGTCATGTTCGGCGCGCTGTACAACAACAAGATCAAGGACATCACTTTCTCCTACGACAAGGCGCTCAACTTTGACGGCGAGACGAGCGTGTACGTCCAGTACACCTGTGCGCGCGCCGCGTCCGTGCTTGCAAGGGCGCAGGCAGAGGGCGTCACGTTTGCGGACGCGCCCGCGGGCGAGCCGTGCGAGGAGGAGTTTGCGCTGTTAAAGGCGCTCGCCGACTTCCCCGATACCGTGCGCGAGGCGGCGGAGAAGTACGAGCCCTCCTTCATCGCGCGCTATGCGGTGGACTGCGCCAAGCTGTTCAACAAGTTCTACTTTGACTGCAAGATCATGCAGGCGGAGCCTGCCGTGCGCGAATTCCGCCTTGCACTCACGCGGGCGACGCTCACCACGCTCACCAATGCACTCACGCTGCTCGGCATCGGCGTCCCGGAGAAAATGTGATGCTCAAAGCTGTTTTATTTGATCTGGACGGCACCCTTTTGGACACCGTCCCCGATATTCAGAAATGCGTCAACGACATGCTCGTCTCGCGCGGCTATCCGACCATCGACTACGCGCAGACCTGCGCCTATGTCGGCGACGGCGCGATCAAACTCATCGAACGCGCGCTGCCCGCAGGCGCCGGAGACGTCGAGGAATGCTATCGGCAGTTCCGCACGGCGTTTGCCACAAGCAGCAACGCCCTGACCCGCCTCTTTCCGGACGAGCTTGAAATGCTTCTTGCCCTCAAAGCGCGCGGGCTCAAGCTTGGCATCGTCACCAACAAGCCGCAGGACGCGACCGAGCGCATCGTCGCCCAGTTCTTCCCCGAAGGCCTCTTTGACTTCGTGGGCGGGGATTCGGGAATGTTTCCCTGCAAGCCCGATCCCTCGCTCGCACGGTACGCGGCGCTCTCCATGCGCGTAAGCCCCGCCGACTGTGCCTTTGTCGGCGACGGCGAGACGGATGCGCATGTCGCACGCAATGCGGGGATGCAGGGCGTCAGCGTCCTGTGGGGGTATCGCACGCGCGAACAGCTGGAGGCGGCGGGCGCGAAGGTGTTTGTCAAGGACTTTGCAGAGCTCCAAAAATTTCTTGAAAAAATTTGCTGAAAACTATTGATATTCAATCTCATTTATGATATAATATAGACAAATCAAGAAAGGAGATGTTAGATTTATGAAGAGATGTACTGTTTGCGGCGAGATCGTCGCCGATGATGTGACCGAATGCCCCGTCTGCCACGCAAAGACGTTTGCGCCCGTTGCGGACAAGCCCACCTATGCCTGCGAGCACCACGTCGGTGACGGCGTCGTCGAGGACAAGGAGGTCATGGAGGGTCTGCGCGCGCACTTCACGGGCGAGTGCACCGAGGTCGGTATGTACCTTGCCATGGCGCGCGTCGCTGAGCGCGAGGGCTATCCCGAGGTCGCAGAGGCTTACAAGCGCTATGCTTACGAGGAAGCAGAGCATGCATCCAAGTTCGCGGAACTTCTGGGCGAGGTCGTGACCGACTCCACCAAGAAGAATCTCGAGATGCGCGCGGCGGCTGAAGCGGGCGCATGCGATGGCAAGCTCGCGATCGCAAAGCGTGCGAAGGAGCTCGGCTATGACGCGATCCATGATACCGTCCACGAGATGGCAAAGGACGAGGCGCGTCACGGCGCAGGCTTTGCGGGCCTTCTCAAGAGATACTTCAACAACTGATCGGGATTTATCCTAAAAAGAGCGCTCGGGCATCGCCCGGGCGCTCTTTGCGTCTTTTCGGATGACGCAGAGTTTCGGCATTGACAGCACGATTTTCACATGCTATAATCAATATGACAAAGCGATCGGGCGGGGTAGTGATGAATCGAAAATATTATCAGTTCGGAAACCCCATTATGGTGCGCATCGGGGAGCATCGCTGTCTCCGATGCGGACAGAAGCTGACGACCCTCACCGACAGAAGGATCGTGGATCCGCATAGCGAGGAGGCGAAATACTTCGATTTTTCTGCCGGGAGCGACGGCGGGGAGATGGTCGGCGCGTGTGAGTTTATCCACAAGGTATTTTTTTGCCCGCGGTGTGCCGAGCGCACGGAATTTGTCACGCAGCTGAGCCTTGAAAAACTGATGCGCATGCTGCGACGCATCGAAAAGCACCTGCACAAACGGGGGCAGACGGTACAGTCGAAGCTTCTCTTTATCAATCGGAAGGGCGAGGAAACTTCCTATTGTCCGCTCGGGGAGGCAAGCGGTGTCCGTGTTGATTTTGCGTTTGGCGACAAAAAGAGCAGCTATGCTGTGCCCGTCATGCGCAAAAATTGTTGGGAGCGGCCCTATTATGTGGAAGTTGACCGGCGGGCGCTGCTGTCTGCCCTCTCGCTCGCGGCGGCGCTCGGTGGTCGGTGACGGAGAGAAACGATGATGGCGGCGCGTCCTCAGGACGCGCCGCGCGGCAAATCATGTGATCATAGAAAAACGGAGCGCAACAGCGCTCCGTTTTTCCAATCAGTTGTTTTTAGGCTTGCAGATGATGCGGTAGGGGATCCACAGCACGATGAGGGCCGCCGCCGCGATCGCCGCGTACACTGCCGAGGAGAAGAATGCCGTCCCTGTGAGCATCGTAAAGACGCTGAGTACCTCCGCGGGCAGCACGCCTGCCAGCATGGTGGGGATATAGGTCAGCGCAAGGTTGGGCAGCAGCATTAAAAAGAGGAACAGGAACCACCCGAGAATGATGGGCATCTTGACCTTGACGTACTTGTTTTTCATGAAGGTCTTGAAGAGGATCTTTAGAAGCAGATACACCCAGCTCAGCAGGGAGATCGCGAGCAGGATGCCCAGCCCGAGCATGACGAAGGGCAGGAATACGGCGGGCGCGGCAGGACCTTCGAGCAGCTGTTCCGACAGATAGTTTTTCAGCTCCGTCTTGAGCTGTTCGTTCGAGTCGGACGAGCCGGCGGGCTGCTGCGCGGAAGGGTCGGCGGGCTGCTGCGCTTCCGAAGCCAAGGCATACGAAGCGGCCGTCAGGGCTGCAGTCCCTGCGCCTTCTTCCTCGGAAGATTCGCCGGACATGGATTGCAGGGCTTCGATCACAAGCTGGTTGACGATCTCCTCCGGATTGATATAGCCGTTTTCATCGGCATAGTCGGTGACGATATCCGCGACGGCGTTGCGGATGGATTCCCTCGATTCCTCCGTCAGTGCAATATCCTGAAATTCTTCCACGTTGCTTGCTGTGAGGTCTGCATAGACTTCATCCACCGTGGTCATCACTTCGTCGACGACTCCGTCCACCGAGGAACCGTTCGTATAGAGACGGTCGATGATCGCGTCCGTCTTTTCTTCGATGTACGTATCGGTGACGCCCGCTTCGGTGAGCAGCTCGTTCACTCTTTCCTCCGTCACTTCGTTTTCGGGCGAGGAAAGGTAGTCTTTGACGGCGTTCTTGATCTCCGTCTTGACGGCGCTGCTCGCCTGGGTCTTGATGGTATTTTTTGCGATGGGCTCGATGACGGCAACGAGCTGCGTTGCAAGGGAATCAAGATTGCGGTCGAGAATGTCGTCTACCATCGCGGCGGCGTCCCACTGCACAAGGCACTGCGCGACGGCCATACTGTCCAGCGCAATGCTGAGCGAGACGTCCGTCCCGTCCTCTCCGAGCGCCTCGTTGAGGTCGTCGATTTCGCCGCCGGTGAGCTCATGCATCATCTCGTTGGAAATATTTGCCTTCAGGTCGATCCTCCAGACAGGGGAGATGAAGTACATGACGATCGCCGCCGCGCAGACAATCGCGAACAGTACGTTAAAAATGAGCGTCGGGACCGTTCTCTTTGTTTCACTCATAATATGATCCTCTCAATTTCAATTTGATATGTGCGGCAAATGCCTGTCACACAATGTCTATGTATCTATATTATAGAGGAATCGGTTATTTTGTCAAGAAATTTGGGGGGAAATACGGACGGAAAAGATTGTCAGGATGAGATGCGGGACGGGAGCAATGCTATCCTGTAAGGGAAAAATCTGTTCAGGGCTTGCATGACGGGAAAATACATGGTATAATAGCAATATACCCTGCGCGGCGCGGTCGTACGCGGGGCTGGCAAGCGGGACAAAAGATGGATGCGCATAAGTTTAACCGACAACTCAAAAAAATGACGACCGACAGGCGCGCGCTCGAGAGCATCTACGAGGAGTATTATCTCCCGATGAAGGCGCATGTGCAGCGTCGCTTCGGCTCGCTCGTCAATGCCGAGGACATTGCGCAGGATGTCTTTTTGAAGCTCCTCTCCTGCGGCGATCAGCCCTATATCGAATATCCCGCCTCGTGGCTTTATACAATGGCGGACAACCGCGCCAAGGATGTCCTGCGGGCGACGCATCGGGAGACGCAGCTGCCCGAAGTGCTGGCGGCGTCCTTCGATCCGGACAAGACCATCGTCAATGCAGAAATGCGCCGTGCGCTTTGCGTGCTGGAGGAGGACGCGCGCCATATCCTCTATCTGCACTACTGGGAAGGCTACTCCCTCAAGGAGATCGCGCAGGAGACGGGCATGAGCTATACGAATGTGCGCGCAAAGGTCAGCCGTGCCTATCAGAAATTAAAAAAAATTTTGTAACAATTTGCCGTGTAGCTCCGTCTATAGTATTGGAATCGGTAGAGTAGTGGTATGGGAATCAGAAAGAAGTTAAAAAATTCGGCACAGTCCGACATTCGCGCGACACAGACGGAGCGTGACCGCGCATTTTTGCGCCAGCTGGAAGGAGACATGCAGCTTTCGGAGCAGCACGCGGCGGCGCGTAAAAGACGCAATCGGCGCATATTTTCGACGGTCGGCGCGCTTGCTGCCATCTGCCTGATCACGGTCGCGGTCGTCCTGCCGCAGCAGCTCTCCTATTTGCCGATGATGCATTCCGGCGAATCGGACAACGGCGCCGATGCGCCCGATGCGCTGTCGCCGTCGCCCGGCGCGGATGATCCCGGCGATGTGCCCGCCGAGGACGAGTCCTGGCAGGATGCGCTCGGCGATCTCGTGCTCTATCTGGACGGCTGGCAGTATTCGGCTGAGGAAGTCCGGGAGGGCGGCGTCGTGGCGTACTATGCCTTCTCCCTCGCGCAAAACAGAGAGAGGGGCGACGTCACCTTGCAGATGGATATCCCCGTCGGCGGGTATGACTACGGCGGCTTCCCGCTCGATGCGCCGCAGACGGTGACTGCGGGTGCGTTCACGCTCGTCTACGAGGAGCATATCGCGCAGGACGGAGCGGACTTCACGGCGCAGGCGTGCGGACTCGTGCAGCGCGGCGGCGTGCCGCGCATCTATGTGACGCAGTTTTACGGCGTCAATGCAAACTTTCAGGAGACGCTTACCGCGCTGCTCGGCACGCGCGGAGAAACGTAAGAACAACGGGTGATGAAAAGGGGGGCGGCGGAAAAGCGCAATTCCCATAGGGAATAAAATCAAAATAAAATTCATAAAGGAATTGCACTTTCAAGCGAGAAAAAGAGCGATCTTTCGGAAACGATAGATCGCTTTTTTTGTGAGAGATTTTCAAAAATTCTAAATGCAACTCGTTATTTTAATAAGT
>DXBS01000111.1 GCA_019116405.1 Candidatus Gallimonas intestinigallinarum
GAAAGTCCCGCTTCCCTTGCCATGGCGGCAATCTGCGCGGGGGAATACGCGCCGTCCGAATAGTATGTGTGAATATGCAGATCTGCTCTCATCGGACGACTTTCCCCTCCCTGATCCTGATCTTATTGCACGCCGCACCGAACAGGACGCGTTCGGCATGCGTGCAGGTGAGAATGCACTGGATATCCTGCACCCGTTCCAAAAGCTTCTTGCGGCGAGGCAGATCGAGTTCGCTCAACACGTCGTCGAGAATGAGCACGGGCGCCTCCCCCGCGAGTTCACGGAAGATCTCCGTCTCGGCGAGCTTTAACGAGAGCGCCGCCGTGCGCGCCTGCCCCTGCGAGCAGAAGCCGCGCGCATCCGTCCCGTTGATGGAGATGCGGATATCGTCGCGGTGCGGCCCGACCGAGGTAAACCCCAGCCGCAGGTCGCGCACGCGCGCCGATGCGAACTGTCGCATGAGTTTTTCGGCGATCTCTTCCTCATTTTCGGGGTACGTCCCGTCCATTTCGAGACAAAGCTCCTCCGCGCCGTCCGTGAGATAGGCGTGCGTATCGCGTGCAAGCGGCGCGAGTTTTGCAAGAAAGGCGCGGCGGTGGCGGACGATGCGCGCCGCGTACACGGCGAGCTGTTCGTCCCAGACGGGCAGCGTTTCAAAGACGAGGGCGCTGTCGCGCTCCTTGAGAAGATTGTTGCGCTGATCGAGGATGCGCTGATAGCGGCTGAGCGCCGTGCAGTACTCGCGCGAGGTCTGCGAGATGGAGAGATTGAGAAAGCGTCTGCGCTCGTCGGGGCCGTCCTGAATGAGGCGCAGTTCTCCGGGCGAGAAAAAGACGCTGTTCATATTGCCGACAAAATCCGCCGCCTTGCTCACCTTGTTTCCGTTGACGAACAGTTCACGCTTATTTTCGAAGATGGACGCCTCCAGCGTGACGGAGCCGAATCGTGTCTGCGCGCGCGCCGCAATGCGCGCGCCGTCCGTGCCGTGACGGATGAGCTGGCGGTCGTGGCGGATCCGCAGGCTGGTTCCCGTGCACAGATAAAAGACCGCCTCCGCGCAGTTGGTCTTGCCCTGCGCGTTGCGACCCGAGAGCACGTTGAGACCGGGTTCAAAGCAAAACTCCTCGTCCTCGTAATTTCTGAAGTTGTGCAACGTCAAATTTTTGATGACCATGCCTGTTTTTTGCCGAAAACGCTTTCTTTTTGCGGTGATTTGAGATATAATAAAAACGAGTTCACAGATTTCTTTTTGAACTGACAAAAAGAAATCTCGTGAGATAATAGAGAAACCCAACGCTTGCCGTCGGCTTCACGTTTGGCTTCTCTCGCCGATGGGAATAGCAACATTACAACTCCCATCAGCTCACACTTCCGCAGAAGCGCTGACGCGCAAATTGAGTACCGCTGCGCAAAAGCGTGGTTTTGCTTGCGGCGTAATTGATAGCAAAGGGCGGGGTGTTCCTGCCTCCCATGAGAATCCAAAGTACCAAATAAACTCGCAAAAATATTTTCAAAGAAAAGATTTTTGCAAAGAGGGTGAGGCGTGCGTCATGCGCATCAGCGCGGTGCGCTGTGCGCGCACGCCGAACTTAGAAATTGCCTTTTCCAGCGGCAATTTCTTGCCCGCAGGCGGCGCTTCCCCTTGGCGCCGCCAAGACGGTGTCTGCGCAGCAGACGGAAGGGTCGCCCTTTACCCATTATTATACCAAATTTTGTACAAAAAGGCAATGCCTTTATGAGGATAAAAATGAGCGAGCAATTCGACTTTTTATGGAACACGATCAAGGAACGGGCAAAGACGCTCGTCAACCCCATCTCCTACAGCACGTTTATCGAAAATCTCGTGCCGGTGGACGTCGTCAATAAAAAAATTGTCCTGCAGGCGGAAAGCGAACTCGCTGCAAAGACCATCACAAAAAACCATATGGACAAGCTGCGCGAGGCGGTCACGTCCGCGGGCGTGGATTTGAACGGCGTCATCATCGTCGTTGAGGGCAGCGAGGAATTTTCCCTGCACGAGACGCCCGACGCGCTCGAGGAGACGGGCGTCCAGCTCGATAAGCGCTTTACGTTCGATTCCTACGTCGTCGGCACTTCCAACAAGTTCGTGTTTGCGGCGGCAAAATCGGTTGCGGAGGCCCCCGGCGAGAACTTCAACCCGCTGTATATCTACGGCGGCACGGGACTGGGAAAAACGCACCTCATGCAGGCGATTGCCAACGATATCATGCAGCGGAAACCTTCGCTCAAGGTCATTTACACGACGAGCGAAAAGTTCCTCAACGAGTATGTGGACAGCATGTACGCCAAGAAGGGTTCGGGGCGGGACAACGAGACGAGGTTTCGGAACCGCTACCGTAACGTGGACGTGCTGCTCATCGACGATATCCAGTTCTGGGCGAACAAGTACGGCGTACAGGAGGCTTTCTTCCACGCCTTCAACGAACTCTTTTCCCAGCACAAGCAGATCGTCATCTCCTCCGACTGTCCCGCAAAGGACTTGACGACACTGGAAGAGCGCCTCAGAACCCGCTTCGAGGGCGGACTCATTGCCGACATCCAGCCGCCGGACATTGAGACCAAGATCGCGATTCTAAAGCGCAAGGCCTTGGAGAAGCGGTACGTCGTGCCAGACGACGTGCTCGCCTTCCTAGTCAAGAACTCGGACAACAACGTGCGCACGCTGGAGGGGCGGCTGAACACCGTCATCTTTGCGAGCAAGCTGCACGAGGAGCCCATCTCCTTGAAGCTCGCCGCCGCCGCGCTCCAGGAGTCCATCAACACGGACGAGCAGGGGGAGATCACGCCCGAGGCGATCATCCGCGCGACCTGCAACTTCTTTAATATCACGCAGAACGAACTTCTGGGCAAGAACAAGCGGCAGGAGATCGTGCGCGCGCGGCAGGTATGCGCCTACCTCATGTGCGACATGCTCGCGCTCCCGCTCGTCTCCGTCGGGCAGATCCTCAGGCGCGACCACACCACCGTGGGCTATTCGCGCGACAAGATCGCCGAACTCATGCGCGTCAACGACAAGGTGCACAAGGAAGTCGAGGACGTGCGCAGCGCCATCTTAAAACAGTGACAAAAGCCCCCGCGCGGGGCTTTTTTGAAAGGTTATGCAGACATTTTCCGAAGGAACTTACGACGCCGTCGTCATCGGCGCGGGGCACGCGGGGTGCGAAGCCGCCCTCGCCCTTGCGCGCACGGGACAAAGGACGGTCATCCTCACCTTAAATCTTGACAGCATCGGCTTTATGCCCTGCAACCCCTCCGTCGGCGGCACGGCGAAGGGGCATCTGGTGCGCGAGATCGACGCGCTGGGCGGGGAAATGGGCGTCAATGCCGATAAAACGGCGCTGCAATACCGCATGCTCAACGAGGGCAAGGGCGCGGCAGTGCAGTCCCTGCGCGCGCAGACGGACAAGAACCGCTATCATACCGAGATGAAGCGCACGCTGGAGCACACCGACAATCTGCGTATCGTACAGGGCGAGGCGGCGGACATCCTCACCGAAAACGGGCATGTGACGGGCGTCGTCACCTCCTACGGCGGCGTATTCTCCTGCCGCGCGGTCATCGTCGCGACGGGCGTGTACCTGAATGCGCGCACGATCACGGGCGAGGTCATCGCCGACGCGGGGCCCAACGGGTTTGCGCGCGCGACCATGCTCACAAAGGCGCTGCTGCGGCTGGGATATCAGGTACGCCGCTTCAAGACGGGCACCCCCGCCCGCCTGGACGGGCGCACCGTGGACACCTCCGCGCTCACCGTGCAGCCGGGCGAGCAGGTCTACCCCTTCTCCTTCCTGAATGACGGCGTCCCCGCACCACGCGCGCAGACGCCCTGCTACCTCACCTACACCAACGCCGGGACACATCAAATCATTCTTGACAACCTCGACCGCGCGCCCCTCTATAACGGCACGATCTCCTCGACGGGGCCCCGGTACTGCCCCTCCATTGAGACCAAGGTCGTGCGCTTTGCGGACAAGGAGCGGCACCAGCTCTTTCTGGAGCCGGAGGGCGCGGACACGACGGAGATATATGTGCAGGGGCTCTCCACCTCCCTGCCCCACGACCTGCAAAAGGCGATGTACCGCACGGTCAAGGGGCTGGAGCACTGCGAGATCGTGCGCTACGCCTACGCCATCGAGTACGACTGCATCGACACGCTGGACGTCCTGCCCACGCTGGAATATAAGAAAGTGGCAGGATTGTACACAGCGGGGCAGATCAACGGCACGAGCGGCTACGAGGAGGCCGCCGCGCAGGGGCTGATGGCGGGGCTGAACGCCTCCCTGAAGCTGCGCAGCAAACCGCCCCTCATCCTGCGGCGGGACCAGGCGTACATCGGCGTGCTCATCGACGACCTCGTCACCAAGGGGACGGACGAGCCCTACCGCATGATGACCTCGCGCGCGGAGTACCGTCTCACGCTGCGGCAGGACAATGCCGACCTGCGGCTCACGCAGATCGGCTATGACTGCGAGCTGGTCAACGAGGAACGCTATCAAAAGTTCCTTGCCCGCAAGGCGCTGCGCGAGGAGACGGCAATGCTTCTCGCCTCGCGCGCCGATCAGAAGGCAGCCGATGCGCTTGTGCAGTCGTATGGACAGCCACCCCTCTCGGCGGGCGTAACGTATGCGGATCTCATCCGCCGCGGCATCCCGCTTGCAGCGCTGCGCGAGACCTTTGGTATCCTGCCCGATATCCCCGCCGACGTCGCACTCTCCTGCGAGACGGAGATCAGGTACGAGGGCTACTTAAAGCGCAGCCGCACGGAGGCGGAGCGGGCGAAGAAAATGGAGACGACGCCCCTGCCCGCGGACCTCGACTACTCAAGCATTGCGGGACTGCGTTTGGAGGCGCGCGAAAAGCTCGATCGCATCCGCCCCGTCAATTTGGGGCAGGCGGAGCGCATCTCGGGTGTCTCCCCTGCCGACATCGCCGTCCTGATGGTCTATTTAAGTTTGAAAAAATAAATTCCCGTTGGAACGATTTGCCCTGCGGCGCAACTGCGCCGCAGGGCTTTCTTTTTGCCATACGTCCCCCGATTTTTTGTACCACGCGGCCCATTTACGCCGCCCGCGTCCCTTCCCTGCCAAAAAATTCTTTGAAAAATTTTGCTCCAAACGCTTGACAGACTTACAAATGCGTGATAGCATAAAATTAGTTCCTTGCATTGCAAGTAACCAAGGGAGGGCGCTCATGGGGACGGATGCACAACTCAATAAGGGCGTGCTGGAAGGATGCGTCCTCAAGCTGCTGGAGGGCGACTTTCTCTTCTCGGCGGAGATCGTGGAGCGGATGCGCGGGTGCGGATTCTCCGACTTTTCCGAAGGCACGCTCTATCCCATGCTGCTGCGGCTGGAACGGGAGGGCTGTTTTATCGTCGCCCGCAAGCCCAGCCCCAACGGCCCGCCCAAGAAGTACTACAAACTTTCCGAGGCGGGCAAACAAAAACTCGACACGTTTTTTGCCCAGTGGCAGGAACTTTCCCAAAGTATTGCGAACGTATTTTCCAAAAAGGAGGACGATCATGCTGGATAAGCGCAATCAAAAACTC
>DXBS01000013.1 GCA_019116405.1 Candidatus Gallimonas intestinigallinarum
AATTATGTCAGGTCTGTTGCTCAAAAACATCAACAAAATCTATCCCGGCGGAAACCAGGCGGTGTTCAACTTCTGCCTCGATATCCGCGACAAGGAATTCATCGTCTTCGTCGGTCCTTCGGGCTGCGGCAAGTCCACGACGCTGCGTATGATCGCAGGTCTTGAGGAGATTTCCTCGGGCGAGCTGTACATCGACGGCAAGCTGGTCAACGACGTCGTCCCCAAGGACAGAGATATCGCGATGGTCTTCCAGAACTACGCACTTTATCCCCACATGTCCGTCTATGAGAACATGGCGTTCGGTCTGAAGCTGCGCAAAGTGCCCAAGGACGTCATCGATGAGAAGGTCAAGGCTGCGGCAGAGATCCTCGGCATCACCGACTATCTGTCCCGTAAGCCCAAGGCGCTCTCCGGTGGTCAGCGTCAGCGTGTCGCGCTCGGCAGAACCATCGTCCGTGAGCCCAAGGTCTTCCTTCTGGACGAGCCTCTGTCCAACCTCGATGCAAAGCTCCGCGCACAGATGAGAACGGAGATCTCCAAGCTGCACGTCCGTCTTGCGACGACGTTCATCTACGTCACGCACGACCAGATCGAGGCAATGACCATGTGTACGCGTATCGTCGTCATGAAGGACGGCTTTATGCAGCAGGTCGATACCCCTCAGAACCTCTACGACTATCCCATCAACCTCTTCGTCGCGGGCTTCATCGGCACGCCTCAGATGAACTTCTTCAAGAACTCCACCATCACCGAAGAGGACGGAAAGGTCTATGTCAACTTCATCGGCGGAAACAAGATCCTGCTTCCCAAGTCGATGGTTGCCAAGATCAAGAACCTTGAAGAGTACGCAAACACCGGCAAAACGGTCACGCTCGGCGTCCGTCCCGAGGACATTCACGAGGATCAGGCGTTCATCTCCACCTCGCCCGATACCGTCGTCAAGGCGCGCATCGACGTCATCGAAAAGCTGGGCGCAGAGACGCAGATCTACTGCGATCTTGAGTACGAACAGGATAAGAACATCATCGTCGACAACGCGTCGCAGATGATCGCAAAGATCTCTTCGCGTGCGTCCGTGGAACTGGGCGAGATCGTCGAGCTTGCATTCGATGCAAAGCATATCCACCTCTTCGACGGTTACACCGAGTCCACGATGCTGGAGCGCGACGAGCACTATGAAGTCATCCCCGAAAATGCAGAGGGCGCGGCGTTCGTGCCTCCTACACCTCAGGAGATGCAGGCGCAGATCGATGCGGCACGCGTCGTCACCAAGGAAATGAAGAAGCAGGCGAAGTACGATGCCAAGATGGCTGCCCGCCGCAAGGCTGCGGAAGAAAAGCAAGCCGCCGAGCAGCCCGAGGACAAGTCCGACAGCAACACTCCAGAAGCATGATCTGACAAAACAAGATAAAAATCGCCCGTTGTGAAACGGGCGATTTTTTTGCACGGGGCGGGAATAAATTGACAAACGCGGCTAAAATCTGTATGATATACCGCATAAAGCAACAAGGAGGTGCCCGGTCATGTGGGATGCGATCTTAGAAGCGCTCTTGGATACGCTCAAGCTGCTTCCCTTTCTTCTGCTGTTATATATCCTCATCGAACTGATGGAGCACAACACCCGCATCGGGCGCGCCTCCGGCGCACTCTCGGGCAAGGTCGGACCGCTCGTCGGCGGCGCGACGGGACTTATCCCCATGTGCGGCTTCTCCGTCATGGCGGCAAAGCTGTATGAGAGGAAGTACGTCACGCTCGGGACGCTCCTTGCCGTGTTTATCACGACCAGCGACGAGGCGTTCCTCGTTCTCCTGCTCTCGGAAATGCCGTGGGCGGAGAAGGCCGTCTCCATTCTCGCCATGTGCGGCATCAAACTGGTGCTCGGCGCCGCCGTCGGCTATCTTGCCGACCTGATCGTAAAGCGCCGCAAGGGAGACGCCGCAAATCCGCTCCCGCTGCCGGAAACGGCGCATGGTCATGAAAATGCACATGCGCACCCCGAAAATGAGGACCATGCCCACGATGCGCACGACCATGCACATGACCACGAACATGATCACGACCACGATCATGAGCACGGCGAAGGAGAGTTTGTCGCCTGCGAGCACAAGCACGGCAAGTGGAGCGCGCTCTCGCTCTATCTCTTCTCGCCGCTGTTGCACGCGCTCCAGGTCGCGGCGTTCATCCTGCTCGTCAACGTCGTCTTTAACCTGCTCTTTCTCTGGGTGGGGGAGGAGACCGTCATCGAATTTTTGCAGGGCAGCGGGTACTGGTATCAGCCGCTCATCTGCTCGGTGCTGGGACTTGTGCCCAACTGCGCATCCTCCGTCATTCTCGCCGAAGTGTACGCAATGGGCGGCATCTCCTTCGGGAGCTGCCTCGCAGGGCTCATCGTCAATACTGGGCTTGGCTATCTCGTCCTCTTCCGCAATCTCAGGGCGTGGAAGCGCACGCTTGCCATCGTCGCGTTCATGCTCGTGCTCGGCATAGCGCTCGGATACGCCGTCAACGCCATCGAACTTTGCCTTCTCCGTTGACTTTTGCGGCGCCGTGTAGTATAATAGGAAGCAGCTATGGATTTTTTGAGCAAAAAGGCGCGCGGCATCGTCCCCTATACGGCGGGTGAACAGCCCAAGGAGCGCCGCTACATCAAACTCAACACCAACGAAAATCCCTATCCGCCCTCGCCGCGCGTCGCGGAAGTGCTGCGCACGCTGGAGACGGAGGAGCTGCGCCGCTATCCGCGTCCCGATGCGGGCAAACTCCGCGCCGCGATCGCCGCAGCGGAGGGAGTCGGCGCGGAAAACGTCTTCTGCGGCAACGGCTCGGACGAGGTGCTTGCGCTCTCCTTTCCCGCCTTCTTTGACGGGGACGGGGCAGGCGCGTGCTTTGCCGATTTGACCTATTCCTTCTACGAGGTCTTTGCGGCGTTCTTCGGCATTCCCACAAAAATCGTGCCGCTCAGAGCGGACTTTACCTTTGATCTTGCCGTGATGCAGGCGGCAGATTGTCAGGGCTACTATATTGCCAATCCCAACGCGCCCACGGGCGTGGGGATCGGGCGCGCGGAAATGGAGCGCTTTGTTTCGTCCGTCCCCGAAAAACTCGTCATCTTGGACGAGGCGTACATGGACTTCTTCGGCGAGAGCTGCGTGCCGCTCACCAGGAAATATTCCAATGTCCTCGTCGTCAAGACTTTCTCCAAGAGCTACTCCCTGGCGGGCATCCGCTGCGGGTACGCCGTGGGAGACGCGGCGCTCATCGACGGGCTCGCGCGCATGAAGGACTGCTTCAACTCCTACCCCGTGGACATGGTCGCCGAGGCGGTCTGCACGGCAGCGATCGGGGATAAGGCGTACTATTCCGAGGTGACGGCGCGTGTCGTCTCCGAGCGGGAGCGCGTGCGCGCGGCACTGCTCACGATGGGCTTCACGGTGCCCGAAAGCCGCTCCAACTTCCTGTTTGCGGGGCGCGCCAAGGTGAGCGGCGGCGAGATCTACACAAGGCTCAAACAGGCGGGCGTGCTCGTCCGCTACTGGGAGAAACCCGTTCTGCGCGATTTTGTGCGCATCACGGTGGGGACGCCCGAGGAAAACGACGTTCTCCTTTCACAACTGCATACCATCTTATCATAGGGAGGAGACCTCATGCGGCTCGACCTTTCCGTACCAAAGACAAACCCTGTATCTTGCGGGGAGGACGGAGAGGACGGGCTGTTGCTCTCTACCCTCCGCGAGGGAATGGAGCGCGCGCTCGCCGACAGGAGCGGCAGAACGCTCATCCTGTCGGACAGCACCGCCTTTTCGCAATTTGTGCCCGCGGCGCGTTCGGAGCACACGCTCTGCATGCTGTGGGAGGGAGACGCGCTCGCGCTCTTTGCCCTGCCCGAGGTGCAGCAGATCCTTGTCTCGGGCGGGCGGGACGCGCTGGAGGCGGCGCGGTTTTTTGCGCACGTCCGCAGAATTTCGTGCACCGTATTCCCGCAGCACGCCGCATTGGACGGCGCGTTCGGCTCCCGTGCCCGGGTACGGCTGGGAGAGAATACGCTCGACGTCCCGCTTGCTCAGGCACACGTCGTCGCCGATCTTGCCTGTATGACGGGGACGCTCGCCGAGGGCTATGCGCGGCTGCTTCTTAGTCGCCTCGCGCTCTTTGAGGTGCGCGCGCTCGGCATGATCTGCCGCAGGAAATGGGGCGGCGAAGCGTACGAGGAGGCGTTTTCCATCGCCGAACCCGTGCGGAGGGAGCTCGCGCCCGAGGAGATCGTCACGGCAAACGCGCGGCTGCGGCAGCTGGAGACAGCCGGTGCGCCCGTGGGAGAGGGCGCCACATTGGCGTCCCTGTGCAGTGAGCAACGCTATCCCGCGGCGACGGCATTTTTATCGCTCTCCGCACTCTATACCGCCTTTTTAGAGCGCGGCGTTCCGCGGCGGTACATGGTGCCAGACTATGCCGGGCGTGCGCAGAGGGCGGGGACAAAGTACGCCGATCTGCAACTGCCCACGGCGGCGGGGTACGCCTCGCGTGCACTCGGACTGGAGCGCGCCCGCGGCGAACTTCTCACGCAGATGCGCCACATCCGCGCGGCGAAGCAGGCGCAGCTTGCGGCGATGCGCACGTTGGACGGGCATTTTTCCGCTTCGCCCGCCCTCGAGAAACTCAAAATTCTGCCCGAGCACGCGCCCGACGGACTGTGCGCCGTCCTGCGCGACTTCGGGCTTCTGGAGTGGTCATGACCAAGGAAGAATTGCTGAAGGGAACCGACCTGTTTTTGCTCGATCTGGACGGCACGGTGTATTTAAGTGACACGCCCATCGCGGGCGTCAAAGAGGCGCTGCAAGGGCTGCGCGCCATGGGCAAGCGGCTCGTCTATCTCACAAACAACTCCTCGCGCACGCGGGAAGAGTACGTCGAAAAACTCACCCGCCTCGGGCTGTTCGGGGCGGAGGACGACGTATACACCTCGGCGCACGCCGCGGCGACCTATCTCGGCGCGCACTACGCGGGCGCGAAGGTGTACGCCCTTGCGACGGACGCCGTCAGAGAGGAGCTGCGGGCGCGGAGCGTACGGCTCACCGAGGAAAATCCCGATGTCTGTCTGCTCGCCTACGATACCCGGCTCACGTTTGAAAAGATGAAGAAGTTCAACGAATTTCTCGCGACGGGCGCGGCGTTCATCGCGACGCATCCGGACGACGTCTGCCCGACGGACGGCGTGCACATGCCCGACGTCGGCTCCTTTCTCGCGCTGTTCGAACGCTCCTCGGGGCGGCGTCCGGACGTCATTTGCGGCAAGCCGTTCACCGTCATGGGCGCGTGCATTGCGCAAAAGTACCGCGTCCCTGCGGCGCGCACCTGCATGGTCGGGGACAGGATGCACACCGATATCCGCTTCGGCAACGCAAACGGCATGAAGTCGCTTTTGGTCCTCTCGGGCGAGACGACGCGGGAGAGTATGTGTAATTTCCCCGACAAGCCCGATCTGGTGCTTGCAAGCCTTGCCGAAATTTTGTAAAACGCGTTTGAAACCGCCCGAAAAGGTGGTACATATAACATAGAAAATACCGCAGGTACGCCCGCCTCACGTGGACGCGCGTCGCTGCGGCGGAGGAATTTATGCAGGAAATCCAAGTGCTGCAAACCAAGCCTGACATTGTCGTGGCGCTCTCGGGCGAGATCGCTGCGGAGAATGCCGACGACTTCTATGCGGAGATCAAAGCGCTGTACGAATTGAGCCCTTCGGACATCACCTTCGACTGCGAAAAGCTCTCGTTCATCGATTCCACGACGCTCGGGACCTTCGTGAAGCTGTTAAAGTGCGCCAAGACGGACGGGCACACGCTGCGCCTCAAGAAATTGCAGCCGAGGCTTAAAAAGCTGTTCGTCATCTGTGCGCTCGATACGATCATGGAGATAGAGGGATGAAGGAATATCTTTGCCTTTCCCTCCCGCTCAGGCGGGAGATGATGACGACCGTCCGCCTTGCAACGGGCGGGGTGTGCGCCGTCGCGGGGCTTTCCTATGACGGCGGCGAGGACTGCAAGGTGTGCGTCACCGAGAGCCTTCTTTTGCTCATGCGCCGCGGCTTTACGGCTGCCGACGTGCGCTTTACGGCGTGCGATCAGGGCATCGACGTGCGCGTGCAGGGGACGCAGGGTCAGGCCGATCTTTCGCTCACCGACGAGGACGAGATCGCACTTGCCCTCCTCAACGCGCTTGCCGAGAGCGTCTCGACGCGCGAGGCAGAGGGCTGTATCAGCTTTGTATTCGGGTCTCAGGCATGAACGAAGAAGAACTGTTCCGCAAATATCGCGAAACGGGGGACGTCGCGCTGCGCAATCAGATCGTCGAAAAGTACCTCTACATCGCGTCCGTCCTGGCGAAGAAGTTCGTCGGGCGGGGCGTGGACTATGACGATCTCTATCAGGTGGCGTCCCTGGCGCTCATCCGCGGCGTGGACCGATTCGACGAGAGAAAGGGGCTCAAATTTTCCACATTCATCACGCCGACGATCACGGGAGAGATCAAGAACTACTTCCGCGACCGCTCGCGCCTCGTGCACCTGCCCAGAAAGGTCAGCGAACTCAGGGTGGGCATCAAGCGCGCCTCGGAGGAGTTCTTTGCAGAAAATGGCAGAAAACCGACGGCGGCGGAACTTGCAAAAAAGCTCGGGGTCACTGAGGAAGAGGTGCTGCGCTGCTCGGATGCGGGCGGCGTCGTCTCGCTGGATACGCCCGTCGACCGCGAGGGGGACGGCATGAGCCTGCACGACGTCCTGCCTGCGGACAACGACGTCTTTGAGGACATCGAGGACAGGGACGCCTTGGAATCGGCGCTGAAGATGCTGGAGCCGGAGGAGCGCAAGCTCGTGCACTACCGTTTTGTGCAGGAGCTCTCGCAGATGGAGACGGCAAAAAAAATGGGGGTCTCACAGATGAACGTCTCGCGCATGGAACGCAAGATCTTGCAGAAACTGCGGGAGACCCTGAAGCAATCGATGGTGGGATAAATGAAGTTTCAAGTGGACGATATCCGGGCGCTCAGAGCGGCGCTCGAGAGTATGTGCAGTGCGCTCGAGGCACAGTCCGTTCCAGAGAATGCGGTCTTTGACTGTAAGCTGGTCGCCAACGAACTGCTCATCAATGCGCTCCGCCACGGCGGCGGGCACGCGCTCTTTACTGCCGAGACACAGGCGGACGAAGTCGTCATCCGCGTGCGCAGCGGCAGTGATTTCCGTCCGCCTGAAAAACCCGCCTGCTCCGGCGTGGATGCAGAATGCGGAAGGGGGCTGTTTTTGGTGGACGCGCTCTCCGTCTCGCGCTCTTACAGTAAGGAGGACGGCATCTGCGTCGTCATCCGCATCCGCTGACAAAAGGAACCTGACAAATACAGCGCCGCGCCCGCAACAATCGTTGCGGGCGCGGCTTTTCCCTTATTTCATCTGAAATCAGAGGCTGCTCACGTACAGATAGAGTTTGTTGAGCAGCGGCGCGGAGATATGGTCGCGGAATTTTCCCAGATAGACGAATGCCTGTTTGAAAAATTCCGTATTGTCTCCGCCGATGACGTAGGCGGGCAGATAGCTCAGATCCCCGTGCCGGTTGGCAATGAACAGATCGCCGAATTCGTTTTTCTCCTGCGGCGTCAGCGAACTGATAAAGGCGTCATAGATATAGGGCGTCGGATCGATGACGGGCGCGGGGCGCGGCGCGCTCTGATAGGAAGGAGCAGGCATGCTCTGTCGGCGGGGCTGCGGTATGGCAGGCGTCGGCTGCGGCTCCGCCTGATAGGCGGAAGCGTAGGGGTATGTCGTGCTTGTGTAGCTCTGCGTCTCGTTGGCCGGCGCATTGGCAAGTGCGATCATGTCCCGCTCAAAGGCGGACATGGGTGCCTCCTCTGCCTGCGGTGCGGGTGCGGCAGGCTCGGGCGCGGGCGTCGGTGCGGGGGCAGGCGTAGGTGTGGGTTGCGCCACGGGCATGGGCATCGCAAAGACGGGCATGGTATACATGGGCGCCGCCATGGGCTGCTGCGGCTGTTCTTTGACGGGCTCTGGAACAGGTTCCGGCTCGGGCGCGGGCGCGCTCTGCGCACGCATCTTTTTTGCGTGCTGCCAGATCGCAGCGATCAACTCCAGCAGGAACGCCGCGAACGGCGCCACGATGCAGAGGATGACGGGCAGAAGGCTGGACGCGGCGATCAGCTGATCGAAGCCTTCGCGGATGCCGAGCGCGACGACGAGCACAATGACCGCGGCAAGCAGGAGCAAATAGCGGATGCAGCTGAGGGCATGGTGACTTTTCGTCCCCATGCGGATCGCTGCGTTCAGCAGGTTGTATATGACAAGCATGGCGACGACAAATGCCGCAATGTTGACGAGCGGGCTCTGCCCGAAGTGCATATAGTTGACGTCCGCCTCAAGAAATATCGACCCGGGATAGGTCAGGGCAAAGATGGTCGCAAACAGGAGGAGCATGCATCCCAGATCGAGGAAAGCACCCGTGCGTTTGATCAAAAGATCTGTAACGAACAGCGCGAGCAGCATGACGAGCGCGACGGCGCCCGTGCCCATGTCAAATGCGCCGAAATCAGGCAGGGTAAGACCGCTGTCCGAGAGCGTGAGGACGCAGAACCACAGCACAAAAAATGCCGCATAGCTCAGAAAAACAAAAATGGTGGCAGT
>DXBS01000112.1 GCA_019116405.1 Candidatus Gallimonas intestinigallinarum
GAGAAGAGGATTCGAACCTCCGGACGAGTCACCCCCGTCACACGATTTCCAATCGTGCTCCTTAAACCACTCAGACATCTCTGCAAGTGACATGTGCTATTTTACAACAAACGCCCGAAAAAAGCAACTTCTTTTTGTCGCTTTTTTCATCTTTTTTGCGCGTCGGGCAAACATTTTTCAGCGCCCGGTGATCGTCTGTTTCCCGAACAGTTTTAGAAGTCTGTGAAATATTTTATAAAATCGTGAAAATATTTTTCCGGAGACTATTGCCGAATCGGGAAAAGTGTGGTATACTATCACTAATCTATATGTCTAGCAGGGGGTAGATACATGAACAAAAGGCTTACGGCGTTGCTTGTGTCCGGTCTGATGGGTACATCCATGCTATTGGGACTTGCCGGCTGTACGCCGTCCAATCCTCAGACTGATGGCCCGGGGGATGATCCGGACGGACCGACCGAAACGGCAGACGAGCAGGCGCCCGCATTTACGGATGCGGAGGCAACACTTTCCTTGAGCGGCGCGATCGATACGGAGTCTGCACGCAATCAGATTTCGTCCGATCTGTTTGGGCTGTTCCTGGAAGATATCAACTACGCGTCGTTTGCGCTGGATGACAATATGCTCATCAACAGCTCTTTCGAGAACAAGCAGACAAATCTTTCCAATGGACAGCTCCATGGCTGGAGCGTCGGGAGAGACGGAGAGATGGAAGTGGAGACGGAAGGCGGCGTCAATTCCGGGGATGAAAATTTCCTGCAGGAGGACGGCACCTACGTCAATGAAGAACATCTGAAGCTCACGGCAGCGGCGGGGACGATTTTAAGCAACAGCGGTCACACGGTTGCGTCTCCCATTACCGTAATCGAGGGGACGGACTATGTGTTCTCCGCATTTATCAAGGGCTATACGGGAAAGATCACGATCGAGGTCGTAAGGGGCAGCGAAGTCTATGCCTCCGGAGAGATCAACGTGAGCGGCGCGGACTGGGTCAAATACCAGACGACGATTACCGCGACCGGCACGATGGACGAGACGGGCTCGGGCACGACGCTGCGCCTGACGTTTGATACTGCGGGTACGGTATATCTTGATAATGTCAAGTTTGAGACAACCGATGCAAACGAGGCAACGGGTATCAAGAGTTATCTGTATGAGGCGATCGAAGATTTGTCGCCCGCATTCTTCCGCTTCCCGGGCGGCTGCATCATTGAAGGCAGAGCGGGGGACACGGATGAGTACTTCGACTGGAAGAACTCCATCGGCGCTGTGGCGGCGGAGGGCGGCGACACCGTTCCCGCGTTCACTTATACGCTCAATGTGGACGGCACGACGAGCGAAGTGACGACCTACGGCGAACAGGCAACGCGTTCGTATAACACCGATATCTGGGCAGGGAGCACCTATTATCAGATGGAGTACGGTCTTGGCTACTATGAGTACTTCATGCTGTGCGAAGAGCTCGGCGCCAAGGCGATCCCGATCGTCAACTGCGGTCTGAGCTGTATGGTGCAGGATAAAGGCGGCCGTGCACTCAAGGGGCGTCACAACAACGGCATTGAGGACTTTATCCAGGATGCGTTCGATCTCGTCGCATTCGCTAAGGGCGATCCCGACTCCTCCGATCCCAATGAAGCATATTGGGCGCAGGTGCGCGTCAATATGGGACATGCAGAGCCTTTCGATATGGACTATATCGGCATCGGCAACGAGCAGTGGGGCATCGATTATGAGAGGTATTATGAGCAGTTCCTGATCGCATTCAATGAAAAGGCACAGGAAAATCCTCTCTATGCCGAAGTGGAGCCAATCGTCGGCAACTGCACGATGTTCACGCACTGCGAGGATCCCGATCTCAATCGTCCAGGCGTGGCGCAGAAAGCGGCGCAGGAGTTCCTCCAGAGCAGAAATTGCCCCGATGAGATCTATTCGGTTGCGCAGTATGGCGTCGTTGATCAGCACTACTATGTCAACTACACCGACCTGTTCTACAATCACGACCTGTACGACAGCTATGCGCGTTTCAATGAAGAAGACCCCAATGCACCGGAGAATCTTACCTATTACAAGGTGTTTGTCGGTGAGTATGCGGCGAATACGAATGTCGTCCGCTCGCCCGGCGGCGATGGTGTGACGATCGGAAGCAACGATGCATCGACGACGCATTTTGGTACAACGGAGGCAATGACCAGCACGTGGATCAACGCGCTCTCTGAAGCGGCAATGATGACGGGTATGGAGCGCAACGGCGATGTCGTCGTCCTGGCGGCATATGCGCCCATGTTCGGCACCTATCAGTCCGGCGCGCGCCAGTGGCAGGTGGATATGATGTACTACACCAATACCGACCTTGTTCGTACGCCCAGCTACTTTGTGCAACAGATCTTCATGCAGAACACGGGCGATCATAAGGTCACGTCCAATCTCGCCTATGCGTCCGGCACCGTGCCGACGATGGAGTTTACGTCTACGAATGGCTCCGCGACGCGCACAGTCAACACGATCTACTATGTCACCAGTCAGGATGCGGAGACGGGCGACATCATCGTCAAGATCGTCAACGCAGGGGAAGCGGATGTCAGGTTCAACGTCTCCCTGGCGGACCTCGTCGATGTCGAACTGACGGGCATTGCCGAAGTGCTGCGCGTGGTCGGCGAGGATTATGCTTCCACTAACGATCTGAACGGCATGAATATCGTGGGGCCCGACAGGAGCTATAAGATCGGCTTCGAGAACGAAGTGTTTGGCTATGAAGCGCCCGCCATGAGCGTCACGGCGATCCGCGTCAGAACCAAATAAAATATCAGAAAGCAGACATGCCGCGTCCTTGTGGGTGCGGCATGTTTATGCAAAAGACCCTGCGCCGCAGCGCAGGGTCTTTTGCATGGATTCAGATTTTTTTGACGTAACAGCGGCGCCGCTTGTGCAGGACGTTGCCGAAGTTCTTCCACAGGTTGAGGATGGCGTGGTTGTCCTCGAGGTTGAGGTTGGTTTCGCAGTATTTGACGTTGCCCTCGCGCAGCATGCGTGTGAGTTCATCGATGAGCACGATGCTCACGCCGCGATAGGCGGGCAGCACGCCGATGAGGGCAAGATCGATGATCTCGGGATCCTTGACCGCTTTGAGGACGCGCAGAATGGCGGGGAGAGTGAGCCTGCCGCCAGACTTTTGCACGGCGCGCGCGATAGAGGGGAAGCACAGCCCGAAGCAGACGGGCTTTTCATCCTTGTCCAGAATCATCGTCACGAACCGTACGTCGATGATGAGCTTGAAGGACTTGACCAGCTCGTCTTTCATCTTATCGGTGAAGGGGACGGTGCCGTAGATCTCGGCGTACGTCGTGTCCAGCAGTTCAAAGAAGGCGTCCTTGTACAGGCGGATGAACTCGTCGGCGGTCTTTGCCGTGCTCAGGTGCAGATCGTAACGCTTCAGGAGTTTTTCGTGCATCTCGTGCATGCGCGGATCGGGATTCGCGGGAAGGTAGAGCTTATGCTCCAGCCAGTCGACCTCCTTCTGATAGCCAAGCCCTTCGATGAGCGCCTGATAGTAGGGGTAGTTGTACTGTTCCTCAAAGGTGGAAAGTTCGTCAAATCCCTCGATGAGCAGCCCCTCGCGCTCCAGGTCGGAAAATCCGAGCGGTCCGACGACTTCCTCCATGCCCTTGGACTTTGCCCAGTTCTCGACCGCCGCAAACAGGGCGGAGGCGGCCTCCTGATCGTCGATGCAGTCAAAGCGGGTGAAGCGCACGCGCTTTTGCTGCCATTTTTCGTTGCTCTTGCGGTGCAGAATGCCCGAAATGCGCCCGATGACCTTGCCATCCCGATATGCGAGATAGTACACCGCCTCGGCGTCATCGTAATAATGGTAGTCCTTGCGGAATAACTTCTTCTCGTCGCCATACAGGGGCGGGACGAAGCAGTCGTTCCCCTTGTACAATCTGAGCGGGAACTCAATAAATTGCCGTCTTTGGCGGCACGTCCTCACTTCTTTGATTTCAACCATATCTCTCTCCTCGATATTGTCATTTAAGAAAACAATTTATATAACAGTATAGTACGATTTTCGACATTTGTCAAGGGTGAAGTCATGTGATTTTGTGACAATTTTGTCTGCAAAAAGATAAAATTATCTGCAAATATTGACAATTTATCTTGCGCGCGGTATAATATACTGTAAGGGAAAAATGCGAAGCACGCCTTTGGCGGTATCTTTTTGGCATCTTATTGTTCATCTTCCTTGCAATACTTGGGTATTGCTTCGTCATCGCGTCGCGGCAAGGCGCGTTTTGCGAAAGTTCGGCTTACGCCAAACATTGCGCTTTGATCGCCTGCCGCTCCTTTTTCTCAAAATTCTTCACAAAGAATTTTGAGAAAAAGCTGAGGTGCTCGCCAAAGGTGCAAAGCAATCAAAAGCGGCAAGATGTGCGTCTCAGACAAGGCGAAAGGCGCAGGGCGTGCCCGGTGGCACGGTCAAGCCTTTCAACACAGTATGAGCGTGCAGTTTCCGCTTTTGATCGGGTTCGCATTACTCCCTTACAGTATAGCGAAATGATTGAAGAACTTACGGTGACATTGCCTGCGCCATCTGGCATGCAGGAGAGGAATGCATATGTATACCGCCCCGATTTTGACGGGCGCTTTCCCGTGCTCTACCTCTTTGACGGGCAGACGGCGTTCCGGGACGATCGCGCGCCGTATGGGGCGAGCCTGCGCCTGGGGGAGCTGCTCGATGAGATGCACGCGCCGCTCATCGTTGCGACGGTGGAGTGCGACAAGCGCGACCGGCTGAGCGAGTACTCACCCTTTGTCTTTGCCTCCCGCTTCGGGAAATCGACGGGACAGGGCAAGCAGTTCATGGACTGGCTGACGGGCGCGTTCAAACGGCAGATCGACGGCGCTTACCCGACGCTCTCGGACTGTGCGCACACCTATCTCATGGGCAGCTCGATGGGCGGGCTCATGTCCCTTTACGGGCTTGCGCGCTATCCGCAGATTTTCTCGCGGGCAGCGGCGCTCTCGCCCAGTCTCTGGACGGACCTTGTCGGCTGCGGACAGCTTCTGGACGAACTGCCTGCGGACGCCCGCCTTTGGCTGGATTACGGCGAAGTGGAGCTACGTCAGCACGGCAAAAATCAGGCGCGCGCCCTTCGTATGGCGGAGGAAAAGCTTTCCGGCCGCGCGGGCTGCGAATTTCACATCATTGCGGGCGGACGGCACGACGAGGCGTCCTGGCGGGCGCGTCTGCCGCAAGTTCTTGCCTTTTTGGACGTTACGGCGAATGCGCCGTAGGGAGAATTGCAAATGAAAAACTTTATCTTTATTTCACCCAACTTTCCGGAGAGTTACTGGCGATTCTGCGCCGCGCTGCAGCGCCGCGGCTTCCGCGTGCTGGGCATCGGCGACTGTCCGTATGCGGAGCTCAAGCCCGAACTCAAGGTTGCGCTGACCGAGTATTACAAGGTGGAGACGCTTGAAAACTATGACGAGGTTTACCGCGCCGTCGCCTTCTTCCTGCACAAGTACGGCAGGTGCGATTGGCTGGAAAGCAACAACGAATACTGGCTGGAGCGGGACGCGCGCCTGAGGGACGACTTCAATATCTCCACGGGGTTCCGTTCGGCGGACATGGCGCCCGTCAAGTATAAGTCCAAAATGAAGGCGTGCTACGAAAAGGCGGGGATCCCCGTTGCCCGCTATTGCATGGTGGAGGACTTTGAAACCTGCCGCGCCTTTCTGAAGAAGGTGGGTCGTGCCGTCGTCAAGCCCGATAACGGCGTCGGGGCGAATGCGACCTACCGCATCACAAACGAAGAGGAACTGCGCGCCTTCTTTGACGCGGGACATACGGGCTACATTATGGAGGAGTATGTAGACGGCACCGTCTGCTCCTATGATGCCATCATCGATGCCGATGGCAATCCCGTGTTTGAGACGGGCAACGTCACGCCGGGGTCGCTGATGGATGTCGTCAACGAGCGGGAGGACAGCTGCTTTTTTATCCGTAAATCTCTCCCGGATGCCGTGCGCGAGCGGGGCAGGGCTGCCGTCAAAAGCTTCGGAGTCAAAAGCCGCTTCATCCACTTTGAGTTTTTCAGCCTGAACTCCGATTGTCACCTCGGAAAGAAGGGGGACATCGTCGCGCTGGAGGTCAATATGCGCCCCTCGGGCGGCTGCTCGCCCGACATGATGAACTACGCCAACGGCGTGGACGTCTATGAGATCTGGGCGGACATGATCGCGGGCAATACGCCAAATATCCCCGTCAACCCGCATACCTTCTGTGCCTTCAACGGACGCAGAAAAGGGAAGACATATGAGTTCTCGCATGAAGCGGTCCTGCAAAAGTACGGCGCAAACCTCGTGGAATACGGCGAAGTGGACAAGGCGCTCGCGCCCGCCATGGGGGATTATTGCTATATCGCAAAATTTTTGACCGAAGACGAGGTCTACGCCTTCCTTCGGGATCTGCAAAGCTGAAAAAGCGGGGTATCGCGCCCCGTTTTTTTGTGCAAAAAAGTGTGGAAAATTTGAAAAATCTGCGTTCAAATTGTTGACATCACCGTAGAATCGTGCTATACTGGTCACAGTTCGCAAATGCGAACGATTTTTCGGGATATAAGTTCGCAAAAGCGAACAACGTTGCGGAAGGCAGCGAAAAGGAGATTGTATCTATGCCACTTGTATTGGCGCCCATCGGGCAGGAAGTCCGCATTGTCAAGATCGTCGCGGATGAAAAGACCAAAAAGCACCTTGCCAACCTCGGTCTCTTGGTGGATGCGACGGTGACCGTTCTCTCCTCGGCGGGGGGGAGCACGGTGTGCCGCGTCAAGGAAGGGCGGCTCGCGCTGGATAAAAACGTCGCGGCGCATATCTATGTCGCATAAATTTTGACAGCATTGCTGTAAGGAGTAATATATGACAAAATCGTTGGAGGAATTCGTCCCGGGCGAGAAGGGTGTGATCACCGCTGTCGCCGGGGAAGGGCGCATCCGGCGGCGGCTGTTCGACATGGGCGTCACGACCGGAGCGGAAGTCGTCATGCGCAAGAAGGCGCCGCTCGGCGATCCCATTGAGATCACCCTGCGCGGCTATGAACTTACGCTCCGCAAGTCGGAGG
>DXBS01000113.1 GCA_019116405.1 Candidatus Gallimonas intestinigallinarum
CGGTACGCCGCCTCGACGACAAAGTTTTTATACTTTTCTTTGGTCTCTTCGGGGCGGGAGAAGCTCTCCTTGATGATGCGGTGGATGCAGAGGTCGGGATAGCGGCGGATGGGGGAGGTGAAGTGGCAGTAGCAGTCGGACGCAAGCCCGAAGTGCCCGACGTTCTCGGGCGAGTACTGCGCCTTCATCATGGAACGCAGCATGACGCGGTTGACAAGGGAATAGAGTGGGGAATCCTCCAGCGAGCGCAGCAAATTCTGATAGTCCGCCGGGCTGACGCGCGAGGGATCGAGCTTTGCCTGCACGCCCGCTTCGCGCAGGAAGGTGCGGAAGTCGTTCGCCTTCTCCTCGCTCGGGCGCTCGTGGATGCGGTAGACGAATGGCATGCCCTTTTCCGTCATGATGGTCGCGACGCTCTCGTTTGCCAGCACCATGAACTGTTCGATCATCTCGTGCGAAATGGTGCGCTCATAGTCGGGGATGGTGATGACGCCGTCCTCAAAGAGGATCTTTGCCTCCTTGACGTCCAGCGCAACGCCGCCCTTACTCTCTCGCGCGCGCTTGAGAACGTTCGTCAGTTCCACCGCCGTATGCACGAAGTCCACAAGGTCGGGGTATTGGGCGCACGCTTCCGCATCGCCCTTTGCAATGGCAGTCACAGCCTTGTAGGTCATGCGGTGGGTCGAGCAGATGACGCTGGGCATGACGCTGCGCTCGATGACCTTGCCGCTCTTGTCCACCGTCATGAAGCAGGAGAGGGTGAGGCGCGGCACGCCCTCGTTGAGCGAGCAGATATTGTTGGAGAGCGCCGTGGGAAGCATGGGAATGACGCGGTCGGGAAAGTACACGCTTGTCCCGCGCAGCAGTGCTTCGTTATCGAGGACGGAGTGCCACTTGACGTAGTTGGTGACGTCGGCGATATGCACGCCAAGGTAGTACTTCCCGTCCTTTTTCGAAATGGAGATCGCATCGTCAATGTCGCGCGTGTCCTCGCCGTCCACCGTGATGATGAGCTCATTCCGTAAATCGACCCTGCCTTCAAGGTTTGCAAGCGGGTCGCGCAGTGCCTGCTGTTCCGCCGCTGCAATGACCTCATCGGGAAAAACTTCCTTGATGTTGTGCGCGCGGATGATCGCCGTCTCCTCGACAAAGAAATCCCCGCTCTCGCCCAGGATCTCGACAATTTCGCCCTTGGGAGAGCGTCCCTCGTAGGAGATGATACGGGCGACGACTTTTACATCGTCTGCCGCGCCCTTGGTGCGGTCGGAGGGGATAAAGATGTCGTCGGAGAATTTTTTGTCGTCGGGGTGCAGCATGCCGCCCGAGCGCTCGCGGCGAAAGGTGCCGACGATCTCCTGATACCCACGGCTGAGGATGGCAAGGACTTCGCCCTCGTCGCCCATTCTGCCGCCCTTGACAAAGGCGAGGACGGTGTCCTTGTTGTAGGCGCCGCGCAGCGCGCGGTGGGGGATAAAGAGGTCAGATTTGTCCTTGTCCTCGGGCATGAAGAAGCCGAAGCCGCGTTCGTTTCCGCTGATCGTGCCGCGCATGGCGCCGAACTGCGCCGCAGTGCCGTATCTGCCCGCAAGATCGCAGTAGAGCTCACCATCGCGCACGAGGTCGCGCAGAAGATCTCTGACGCCGTTTGCAGCTTTCCCCTTGAGTCTTAATTTTTTCGCGATCTGCTCGTCCGTCATGAGGGCGAAGGAGCCGTCGCAGATTTTTTGAAGTAACGTCTTTTTTACATCCATAAAAAACCGATCTACCTGTTATTGTGTGTAAAAAAACGGACTGCATGAACGCCGCCCGTTTTTTGATTATTGTTCTGTTCTCTTATGCCCAGATCGCGGGGATCTGAAGGATGAAGAAGATGATGGAGAGAACGGCAAGCACTGCCACACAGATGATCGTCCAGAGTTTGAGCTTGGATTCGACCGATCTGCCCTTGTTTTTGCCGTAGAATGTTTCGCTCGAACCGCCGAGTGCTTCGATTCCCTGCGAGTTGCTGGGCTGCAGCAGCACAAGGATGATCGCAGCGAGCGCGACGAGTGCCATGAGCGCAATCAGAATCCCGTTGACGATAGAATAGGCGAGCTCCTGTGCTTCAGAGCCGAAATTGACGACAACTAAAAGATTGTTTAACATGATGATACCTTATCGAAAGTTATTTTAAACAACGATGAGTATACCATATCCCCATCAAAAACACAACTTTTTTCGCGTCGGTTTTGAAAAATGTTGCGATTTTTCTTGTCTGTCGTGTAAAATTTTTTTCAAAATCACGGGGATGCCTCTGCGCGTGATTGACTTTTTCCCATGCGTGCGCTATAATGTTGACATGGACAATCTTATTCTCATCGGCATGCCGTCCTCGGGCAAGAGCACGGCAGGCGTTCTGCTTGCAAAAAGGATCGGATACGGCTTTATCGACTGCGATCTCATCATACAGGGCGAGCAGGGCGCGCTCCTCTCGGAGATCATCGAGCGGGAGGGGGTCGAGGGATTCATCGCGATCGAGGAACGCGTCAATGCCGGACTTGCGGCGATGCGCTGCGTCATCGCAACGGGCGGGAGCGTTTGCTACTCCGATCGCGCTATGCGTCACTTAAAGTCGATGGGGAAGGTCGTCTATCTGCAACTGAGTAAGGAGGAGGTCGCCCGCAGGATTCCCAATCTTGTCCGCCGCGGCGTCGTCATGCGCGGGGATGTCAGCTCGCTTTCCGAGCTGTACGATCAACGGGTGCCTCTCTATGAACAATATGCCGATGTCACCATCCACTGCGATGGGCAGACAATCGACGAGACGGTAGCGGCGATCGCAGCCGCCGCCGGGTTTGCACTTGATTGATTTGCCATGAGGATCTGTATTTACGGCGCAGGAGCGATGGGAACTTCGCTCGGCGTTTTATTGGATGAAATGTCTCTGGATTTCGTGACGCACAACGCGGCGCATGTGGAGGCAATGAACCGCGACGGTGCGACGATCGAGGGCGCCCTGACGCGCTGCGTCAAGGTGCGCGCGAAACTTCCTTCTCAGATGGAGGGGAAGTACGATCTTGTCATTCTCGCCGTCAAGCAGCGCGAAACGCACGCGGCAGTCACCTTTTTGAAATCTTTTCTCAAAGAGGACGGGTGCATCGTTACCGTGCAGAACGGACTTCCTGAGCCTGAAATCGCCAAGATGGTCGGGAAGGACCGCGTCTATGGCTGCACGCTCTCCTGGAGTGCGGAGACGGTCTCCCCCGGCATCGTGCGCGTCACGAGCGAGACGGGATTTCACCTGGGACTGGGCGCCTACGGGGACGGTAAGCGACTTGACGATATTGCGCCGCTCTTTTCGCATGCCGGGATGCTGACGGTGGGAAATCTGATGGAGATGCGTTTTGCCAAGCTTTCCGTCAACGCGGCGTTCTCCACGCTCTCCGCCATTTCCGGGCTGACCTTTTACGAACTTGCGAGAAAGTACAAAAAACTTGTGCTTACGCTCATGCGCGAGGTATTCGCCGTTGCGCGGGCATATGGTTGCGAAAAGCTGCCGCAGAACGGTTACGACTTATTCAAGGTATTTGACGGGCTGTTTGCCGGGCTCTTGCTGCCCATTGCTATGAAGCCCTATCGCGAGACGCGTTCGGGCATGCTGCGCGATATTGAGGCGGGGAAGCGGTGTGACGTAGACTTTGTCGCAGGCGCCGCCGTTCGCGCGGGGAAAGAGAAGGGGATCGAACTTCCCGTCATGACTGCCGCCATCGCGCTTGTGCACGACGTGGAAAACGGCCTTGCCGAGATCGCGCCCGATACCCTACAATTGCTGAACAACTGAAAGGACGTCCCGCAGCGTATGCGCGGGACACATTTATGCCATCGCGACGGGGTTTCAGCCTGCGCGGTCGATCAAAGAGAGAGGACAGATATGAATTACGAACAACTTGCAGAGCGTCTTTTACCCGGGGAATATCCCGACCTTGCGTCCTTTGAGACGCGCTATCCGCCGCGCAATCTTCCCAAGGGGGCGCAGGTCACCCGTCTCGCGCCGTCGCCGACGGGCTTCATCCATTTGGGCAACCTGTTTGTCGCCATCGCCAACGAGCGCATCGCGCATCAGAGCGGCGGCAAACTCTTTCTGCGCATCGAGGACACCGACTTAAAGCGCAAGGTGGATGGCGCCGTGGAGGCGGTCATTGCCGCGCTTGACTACTTCGATATCCGCTTTGACGAAGGAGCGGAGATCGGCGGGGACGACACCTATGCCCCCTGGTACCAGCGTCAGCGCGCCGAGATCTACCGTGCCTACGTCAAGGACCTCATCCGCCGCGGCAGGGCATACCCTTGTTTCTGCACGGAGGAGGAACTTGCCGCCCTGCGCGACGAGCAGACCGCCAACAAGGAGATCACGGGCTATTACGGCAAGTACGCAAAGTGCCGCAACCTCACCGAGGAGGAGATCTATAGAAGCCTCGATGCGGGCAAGCCCTTCGTCATCCGCCTGAGATCCATGGGAGACGCTTCCCACAAGTTTACCTTCCACGATGAGATCAAGGGGGACGTCACCGTCACGGAGAACGATCAGGACGTCGTCATCTTAAAGTCGGACGGTATCCCGACCTATCACTTTGCGCACGCGGTGGACGATCACCTGATGCGCACGACGCTGGTCATCCGCGGCGAGGAGTGGCTCGCGTCCCTGCCCATTCACCTCGAACTGTTTGACGTGCTGGGTTTTGCGCGCCCCATGTACGGGCACAATTGCTCTCTCATGAAGATGGACGGCGAGAGCAAGCGCAAGCTCTCCAAGCGCAAGGATCCTGAGCTTTCGCTCTCCTTCTATCGGCAGGAAGGCTATCATCCCTTTGCGGTCAAGGTGTATATGCTCACGCTGCTCAATTCCGACTTTGAAGAGTGGCACATGAAGTATCCCGAAAAGCCGCTCGAAGAGTTCAGATTCCGCATCGAAAAAATGAGCCGCAGCGGCGCGCTGTTCGATCTGGACAAATTAAACGATATCTCCAAGACGGAACTCTCCCGCCTCTCCGCGGAAGAGATGCTCGCCTTTATAAAGGACTGGGCATTCTCCTTCGGCTCGGAGCAGGAGAAGGCGTACTTCGCGGACGAGGAATATTTACTCAAGGTTCTCAATTTGTGCATGGGAACATCGGGCAAGAAGCGCAGAAAGGACTTTGTCACTGCAAAGCAGGCGGTCGCGGAGATCGGCTATTTCTTCGGCGATCGCGTGCAGAAGGACGCCTATCGCGTGGATGACGGCACGAGAAACGCCATTCTTAGCGCCTTCCTTGTAAAATACGACTACGCTGATGACGCGCAAGCTTGGTTTGCCAAGGTCAAGGAGGTTGCCGCAAGCCTTGGCTACGCCGCAGAGATGCGCGACTACAAGGCGAGCCCCGAAGCATACAAGGGCAGTGTGTCGGACGTTGCGGAGGTCTTGCGCATCGCCGTGACGGGCAGGGCAAATTCGCCCGATCTGTGGACGATCATGCAGATCCTGGGCGACGAGCGCGCAAGGGCAAGACTTTCAGAAGCGCGCGCTTAACAAACGGACAAACGCAGAAGGAGGAGAATATGAGCAGAGCGGACGAGATCTTTATTTCCAACTGCAAGGAGATCATGGAGCAGGGCGTGTGGGATACGGGCGCGCAGGTGCGTCCCCATTGGGAGGACGGCACGCCCGCGCATACCGTCAAGAAGTTCGGCATCGTCAACCGCTATAATTTGCAGGAGGAGTTTCCCATTCAGACCATCCGCCGCTGCGCGTTCAAGTCCTGCGTGGATGAGATTTTATGGATCTGGCAGAAAAAGAGCAACAACGTCCATGACCTGAATTCCCATATCTGGGACAGCTGGGCGGACGAGACGGGCTCCATCGGCAAGGCGTACGGCTACCAGCTCGCAAAAAAAGCGATCTATAAGGAAGGGGAGTTCGATCAGGTGGACAGGGTGCTCTATGATTTAAAGCACAATCCCACCTCCCGCCGCATCATGACCAACCTCTACAATTTTGAGGACCTGCACGAGATGCACCTCTATCCCTGCGCCTATTCGATGACCTTCAACGTCTCGGGCGATACGCTGAACGCCATATTAAATCAGCGCTCCAACGACATGCTCACGGCGAATAACTGGAACGTCGTGCAGTATGCCGTCCTGCTCATTATGATCGCGCAGGTCAGCGGCCTCAAGGCGGGCGAGCTCGTCCACGTCATTGCAGACGCGCACCTCTACGACAGGCACCTGCCCATCGTGCGGGAGATTATTGAGAACCAGCCCAAGCCCGCGCCCAAGCTCATTGTCGATACAAATATTACCAATTTTTATGACTTCACGGTGGACAGCTTCCGCCTGGAGAACTACGAATACACGCCCCTTGCGGCGAAGATCCCGGTGGCGATATGAGAGCGATCCTGCATGCCGACAACAAGTGGGGCATCGGAAAGCACAACGATCTGATGTTTTCCCTGCCCGCCGATATGAAATTTTTCCGCGATACGACCAAGGGAAAGGTCGTCGTCATGGGGCTGAATACGCTGCTGTCCTTCCCGGGCGGCAAGCCGCTCAAAAACCGCACCAATATCGTGCTCTGTCCCGACGACGTGGCGGAGGACGTCATCACCGTCCATAATTTGCAGGAATTGCTTGCGGAAGTGAAAAAATACCCCGCGGACGACGTGTTCGTCATTGGCGGTGCGAGCGTCTATTCCTTGCTCTTTCCCTATTGCAGCGAGATCCTCGTCACCAAGGTAGAGGAGGACGGCGGCGCGGAGGTATATGTGCCGGATCTGGACGCCGATGCGCGCTATGAACTGGTTGCGCAGAGTGAGCCCGTTGAGGACAATGGGCATATCATTCGCTTTTGCACCTATCGCAATCTTGCCCCGGTTTTGGGATAAAAAGTGAGGAAATTTGCCCGTTCGGGCAAATTTTTTTGCGCGTCGCCCCGTTTTTTCTTGCGCAAAGCTACAAAAAGTATTACAATACCACTTCGGAAAAGAGGTTACTATGGTCAGAGAAGATTTAAGAAACATTGCGATCATCGCCCACGTCGACCACGGCAAGACGACGCTGGTCGATCAGATGCTCAAACAGGCGGGCACCTTCCGCGAAAACCAGGTCGTCGAGGAGCGCGTCATGGACTCGGGCGCTCTCGAGCGCGAGCGCGGCATCACCATTCTTGCCAAGAATACGTCCATTCACTATAAGGGCGTCAAGATCAATATTGTCGATACGCCCGGTCACGCCGATTTCTCGGGCGAAGTGGAACGCGTTCTGAAAATGGTCTCGGGCGTGCTCATCCTTGTGGACGCCGCAGAGGGTCCCATGCCTCAGACGCGCTTTGTTACGCAGAAGGCGCTGGAGATGGGCTTGAAACTCATCATCGTTGTCAACAAGATCGACCGCCCCGATGCGCGCATTAAAGAGGTTATCGACGAAGTATTGGAGCTGCTTATGGATCTGGACGCTTCGGATGACCAGCTCGAGAGCCCGTTCGTGTTCTGTTCGGGCAGGGACGGCACGGCGTCCCTCGATGAACACAAAGCGGGCAATGACTTAACGCCTCTTTTTGATACCATTCTCACGCAGTTCCCGCCCCTCGAGATGGACGAGACGGGACCCTTGCAGATTCTGGTCTCTTCCATTGACTACAACGAGTATGTTGGCAGGATCGGCATCGGCAGAGTGGAGCGCGGCGTCGCCAAAGTGGGCGCGGACGTCATCGCCTGCAACTACAATCACCCCGAGGTCGCCGTGCGCGGCAAGATCGTCAATCTGTATGAGATCGAGGGGCTCAACCGTGTCCCATGCGAGAGCGCCTCTGCGGGCGATATCGTCTGCTTCTCCGGACTGGAAAAGATCAATATCGGCGATACCGTCTGCGCATCCGACTGCGTCGACCCCGTTGCGTTCGTCAAGATCTCCGATCCCACGGTGGAGATGATCTTCTCCGTCAACGATTCGCCGTTTGCGGGCAAGGAGGGCAAGTTCGTCACGACCCGCCACCTGCGTGACAGGCTGTATCGTGAACTGCTGCGCGACGTCTCGCTGCGCGTCGAGGACACCGACTCCGCGGATTCCTTCCGCGTCAGCGGCAGAGGGGAGATGCACCTCTCCATCCTCATTGAGACGATGCGCCGCGAGGGATATGAATTCCAGGTCAGTTCTCCCAAGGTGCTCTATAAGGAGATCGACGGCGTGCGCTACGAGCCCATCGAGCGCCTCATTGTCGACGTTCCCGAGGATGTGACCGGCCCCGTGTTCCAGAGCATGGGCGAGCGGAAGGGAGAGCTGCTTCATATGAGCGCAATGGGTTCTCGTATGCGCCTTGAATTCCTTGTCCCCGCGCGCGGTCTGTTCGGCTATAAGAGCGAATTTCTGACGGACACCAAGGGCGAGGGCGTCATGAGCTCGGTGTTCTTTGAGTACCAGCCCTACAAGGGCGAGATCAAGCGCCGCGATACCGGATCCCTCGTCGCGTTTGAATCGGGCGAGGCGGTCACATACGGGCTCTTCAACGCGCAGGGCAGAGGCACGCTGTTTATTACGCCCGGTACGCCCGTGTATGAGGGCATGGTCGTCGGGTGCTCGCCCAAGGACGAGGACATCAACGTCAACGTCTGCAAGACCAAACATCTGACGAATACGCGTTCCTCCTCTTCGGACGACGCGCTGCGGCTCATTCCGCCCAAGAAGCTCAGCCTTGAGGAGGCGCTTGAGTTCATCGGGGACGATGAGCTGCTGGAAATTACGCCGCTCAATGTGCGCATTCGCAAGCGCATCCTGGACTCTGAACTTCGGGCAAAGGCGCGCGCCAAGGCAAAACTACAGGCTTAACGAAAAATCCCGCAGCATGCGGGATTTTTTGAATGTTTCCCGCATAGAGTAGAGTATGCAGGGTGAAGTCAGGCAAAGTATGCTTACCTTAGAAAATCAAAGCAAGCTGACTCTTACGGGCGTGGAGCGCGTGGACAGTTTTTCAGACCATACGATCATGCTCACCGTCAACGGTCAGAAGGTGCGCATTGACGGCAGCAAACTCAAGGTGCTCTCTTTTTCGGAGGGGAGCGGGAACTTCGCGGCGAGCGGGCAGGTGGATGCAGTGCGCTATTCCTCCGGGCAGGGGGCAGGCATCAAGCGGCTGTTCAAATGAGTGGGATCGACACATTCTATGTCTTTCTTGTCTCTGTCGCCTGCGGGACGGCAGGGGGGCTTTTGTATGATGCAGTGACGCTTTTGCGCAGTCCGTTTGGCGGGAAGTGGGTGCGCTATGGGGCGGACCTTTTCTTTTGTGGTCTGTTTGCCGCCCTCTATCTTTGGGTGAGTGTCGCACTCGGGTTCCCCGCCTTGCGGCTGTATGCGTTTTGCGCCTGTCTCATTGGCTTTTGGCTGTACGCAAAAAGTTTTCATAAAATTGTTGCATTTCTTGCAAAAAAGATTTATAATAGGAGAAAACCGATACAAAAGGGAAAGAAATTATGCCAAAAAAGAGGGGCACGCGACTTACGGAGGAAAAAGTCAGAAGGATCGTGACGGGCGCGACCGTCGCGGGCGTTCTTCTGATCATTTTTCTCGTCGCCATTCTCATCGTGCAGTTCGTGCAGATCGGCATCGTCAACCAAAAACGGGCGGAGTATGATGCGCTCATCGAACAGTACAATGAGATGATCGAGTCGGGCGAAAACAGCCTCGAACTTCTGCAATTGGAGGAGACGTTGCGCAGTCTTGCCATGGAAAACGGTTGGACGGCGCCGTAACAACATGAAGTACGCAGTTATCGATATAGGATCCAATTCCGTTCGCCTGATGCTTTGGGCGAACGGTACTTTGTATAAAAAGGTGATTACAACGCGGCTCGCACAGGGGCTTGCGGCAAGCGGCATGATCTGCGATGAGGCGTCTGCACGCACCGTTGCGGCGATTGCCGAACTCGCGGCGGAGGGCAGACGGGAAGGCGCGCAGGTATTAGCATTTGCAACGGCCGCCGTGCGCTCTGCAAGAAACGGCAGCGATTTCTGCGCGCGCGTCAAAGAGGCGTGCGGGATCGAGGTGGACGTCATTGCCGGCGAAGAGGAAGCGCTTCTCGGGATCTATGGCGCGCTCGGAACGCGGGACGGCGGCACGATCGATATCGGCGGTGCGAGCACGGAGGTGTGCATCCGCGCGCATGGGAAGATCGCCTTTGCGACCAGCCTGAATATCGGCGTCGTGCGCCTGTTTGATCGGTGCGGACAGGATGCGGACAAGCTGCGCGCCGTCGTGCGTGAGGAGACCGCGCCGCTTGCGGGCGTGACTTGTGCGGGTACAATGTATGCGATCGGTGGGACGGCATCCACTTTGGCGAGCATCAAACTCGGGCTCACGGAGTATGACGCCGCCAAACTCAACGGACTTTCGCTTTCCGCAGACTATTTGGATGAAGTTGCCGCGCACCTGCTTGCCCTAACCGTGGAGGAGCGCAAACAAATCCCGGGAATGGACCTCCGCCGCGCCGACGTCATTGCGGGCGGGGCGGTGCTTCTCAGTGAAATTGTGCATGCGTTCGGCTTAAACGAGGTGAAATTTTCCGACGGCGACAACCTGGAAGGCTACCTCGTGGCGAGGGGGCTGGCGTGAAGCGGAATTTCTATCACATTTTCTGCGCGCTCTTTGTCCTGCTTGTATGCGCAGGTTGGGCGGCGCTGACTGTCTTTGAGATCGCGAAAACGGACAATATCGCGGTACCTATCGTACTTTTGTGTCTGGCCGCATGCTTTGCGCTTCTGCGCCTTGACAGCCTCGTCCATGAAAGCGGGCATCTTATCTTCGGCTTGTTTGCGGGACTCAGACTTCGCAGGGTCGCCTTCGGCTGGGTGAGCTTTGGCGATGGGGGCGTGCGCTTCGGAAGCCGCAGCGTGGCTGGTGAGACGCAGTTTTCGCTCAAAAAGCCGCAGGGCGCGCACGCAAAGCTGATCGCGGCGACTGTGGGCGGACCTATCCTCGGCATTGTGTTCGGTGTGTCCATGCTTGCGCTTTATTTCGTCTTGCCGATGCATCCCGCGCTCACTTTTTTTACGCTCTATGCGCTCTGGTGCCTTGCAGAGGGGGTCATGGAACTTCTCCCTGCGCAGCTTGCCGCTGGCAAGACGGACGGGCTCGTGCTTAAAGAACTCATCCAAAGGACGGGGGAGACGGAGGTTGCCATCCGCATCATGCAGGCGCAGCTGCTTGCAAAGGACGGGGATTTCTCGCATGTGTCTCGCGCGTTGCTCTACGACGTGCCCGTCGTCCGGGCGGACAGCCCCGCGTTTTCGGAGCTGCTGAAGTTGCGCGCCGCCTGGTGTGAATTTTTCGGGGACAAAGCAGGAGTTTCAGAGGCGCAGACACGGCTGCAAACGATTGCACAGGAAGATTGATGGCATGAAAAAAGACGCCGTCATGGCGCCTGTTGTTGTGCCGATATGTAAGCGCAAACAGCGTGGTTAATCGACGAGTCCGAGAAGGTAATCGGATGAAACGTTGAAGTAGCGTGCAAGCTTTGCGATATTGCTTGCCGTGGGATCACTCTTGTTTGTTTCCCAGTAGCAGATAATGCCAAGACTGACATTGAGGTCCTTTGCGACGGTCGCCTGAGAAAGGCCGCGCTCTTTTCTAAGCTGAATAAGTCTTTCGGAAAAAATTTTCATGCCAGTATTATACTCGCAATCAATATATTTTGCAACTTATTTCAAATGCGAAAGTGAAAATAACATAGATTGCAGGGAGTTTTTTCATGATCAATGTGCTCTTCGTGTGCCACGGCAATATCTGCCGCTCCACGATGGCGGAAAGTGTATTTACTGATCTTATAAACAGGCGCGGGCTTTCTAAAAAGTTTGCCATTTCTTCGGCGGCGACGCATACGGACGAGCTGGGAAATCCGCCGCACTACGGGACGCGGGAAAAGCTGCGCCGCGAGAATATTCCGCTCGTGCCGCACAGGGCGCGCCTCTTGACGCGTGACGACGGCGAGAAGTATGACTATATCATCGGCATGGACGAGGAGAATTTGCGGCACATGAAGCGCATCCTTGGGACGGCATATGAGGGTAAGATCTCGCTGCTCCTGGACTATAGCTCGCATCCGCGCGCGATCGCCGATCCCTGGTACACCGGAAACTTTGATGCGACGTATGACGATGTCAGAGAGGGCTGTGAAGCTTTCCTTGGATGGCTGCAACGGGAGAAGAATTTATGACGACAAAACTCCGCGCACTGCCTTTGGGCAGTATCGTAATGCGCGATCAATATCTTGAGAACGCACTCGACAAGGAGATCGATTACTTATTATCGCTCGACGTCGGGCGTTTTCTTGCAGGATTTTACGAGAATGCGGGCATCTCTACGCCCTATGTCCGCTACGGCGGCTGGGAGAATAAGCTGATCGCGGGCCACTGCCCCGGGCACTATCTCTCCGCACTCGCACAGGCGTCCTG
>DXBS01000114.1 GCA_019116405.1 Candidatus Gallimonas intestinigallinarum
AGGCGCGCGCCGTCGCCAAGGAGCACGGCGTGGAGCTTGAGAAGGGCAAGGACAGCAAGGGTCACATCCTCGCGGCGTTCTTCGACGCATACGTCGAGGACAAGCTCATCCAGCCCACCTTTATCTACGACTACCCCGTGGAGATCAGCCCGCTTGCCAAGCGCAAGCCTACCGATCCCACCATGACCGAACGGTTTGAATACTTCATCAACGGAATGGAGATGGGCAACGCGTTCAGCGAACTCAACGACCCCATCGACCAGCGCACGCGCATGGAGGAGCAGGCGGCAAAGAAGCGTGCACAGGGCGCGAATGCGCAGGTGGACGAGGACTTCCTGGACGCGCTCGAGCACGGCATGCCCCCGACGGGCGGACTTGGCATGGGCGTGGATCGCTTCGTCATGCTGCTCACAGACAGCGCAAGCATCCGCGACGTGCTGCTGTTCCCTACGATGAAACCCAAAAAATAACAGGGCGGGGCACGGAGCATTCCGTGCCTTTTTGTCAAAAAGGAGATCACATTGGACGCACGCATCACCAAGCAACGGCTTGCCAATCTCATATCCTATGACTGGATCAAGATCCTGTGCACCATTCTGGCAGCGATCCTCGTTTTAGTGCTGCTCTTTACCATGGCGGCGACCCGGCCGCACAGCACGCAGCAATACTATGTGTACGCCTACACCGATCTTTCGGCGGGCGCGGACTTTACAGACCTTGCGGACGATCTCAAAGCAAAGCACGTCTTTTCTTATGATATCCTTGAGGTCAGTGCGGAAAATTTTGACAGTTCGTCCAGCGGCAGCACCGTCTATACCGTGCGCCGTTCCGCGGGCATGGGCAACGTGCTGTTCGTAACGGACAACCCCACCTATGAGACGGACGAGGACGGCAACACCGTGCTGGACGAGGAGGGCAAGCCCGTCGTTGCGGCGCAATCCACCCTCTATACGATGGCTTCGAGCGGGCTGGTGGCAAACGACGCCTCCACCGCGGGCGTCGCGTACGATACCGTGTACTATATGGACGCCTGCGAGCGCTACCTTAAGCAGTTCTTCGGCGACGACTGGCGCACGAGCGACGCGTTTGACGGCACGCTCACGCCCGAGGCGCGCTTCACGGCGCGCAACGACGGCGACAAGCGCTACCGCACGGACGAGGCGCGCGCACAGGGCGTGGCGGACGAAAAGGCGCGCCTTCTGCAGCTTCGGACGGACTACCTCGCCGTGGACGCGGCATTTGAGAGCGGCGTGTTCACGCACACCGCCTATGAGAATGAGCTGGGGGAGACGGACTATCTGGGCATCAACGTCGGCGGGCTCAACACATTGCACGATCTGGTCTATTACATGGACGGTGAGACGCGTTCGACGGAGAACGTCAACCTCATCCTGCTCTTCAACGGCCCGCTCGCGCAGAACGATCTGCGCTTTGAGAGCATCTCCTTCCTCAACTATCTGCTTACGCAGTATCAGAATTGATGAAGTGCCACATTGCGGACATGCTCGCCGCCCAGCGGCGAAGGCACATTTCCTTTCATACGCCCGGGCATAAGAAGAGGGGCGCGGACATCACCGAGCTCTCCTATTCGGACAATCTTGCCTCGCCTGCGGGCGTCATCGCGGCGGCGCAGGCGGACGTTGCGCGCATTCTCGGCGCGGACAGGAGCTTTCTTTTGACGGACGGCAGCACGAGCGGCGTCTACGCCATGCTGCGCGCCCTCAGAATGGGGGGCGTCCGGCGGCTCGCGGTGCCCGTCTGCTCGCACGTCAGCGTGCTGCGCGGCGCGGAGCTTGCGGAGCTGGAACTTGTCCCCGTCCCGCAGCAATTTGTCTGCGGCATCGCGCGGCAGCCGTCGCTATCGGCGGTGCGCGCGGCGCTGGAGGGGGCGGACGCGCTCCTTCTCACCTCGCCCGATTACTACGGCTTTTTCCCCGACCTTGCAAAAATCGCCGCGCTCACGCAGGCGCAGGGCAAGCCGCTGGTCATCGACGGCGCGCACGGCTCCCACCTGCACGGCACGGCAATGCACGCGTCGAACTACGCGCAGATGTGGGTGGACGGCGTGCACAAGTCGCTGCCCGCCCTCACGCAGGGCGCCGTCGTCTCGGCAAGGGGAAAATGGGCGGCGCTGCTCGGGGAGAGCGTTGCGTACTTCCGTACGACGTCCCCGTCCTATCCGATCATGGCGAGCATCGAGTATGCCGTCAAGGTTCCCCGCAACGAACGCATCGAGTTGGCGGCGGAGCGGGCAAAGAGGGAGATGGGAGCGCTTGAAAATCAGGACTGGAGCAAGATCGTCCTTCCGTTCGGCGACAGAAGCGGCGATGCGCGGCGCTTTTTAGAGGCGCGCGGCGTATATCCCGAATTTGATGACGGAAACTATCTCATGTTCTACCTCTCCCCCGCGACCAAGCCGCGGGAGCTGAAAAAACTGGTGCGGCTTGCAGGGCGTCTCCCGCGCGCGGCAGTTCGGGACGTGCGCCCCGCGCGGGCGGCAGGCGGCGGCAAGACGATCGCCCTTGCTCCGCAGCAGGCGGTGGGGCATGTCTGCGCACAGGCGTGCGGGCTGTTTCCGCCCTGCGTTCCGCTGCTTGTTCCCGGGGACGTCGTGAGCGAGGAGGCGGTGCGCAGGCTCTCGGGCGGGAGCGCCTTTGGGCTTGCGGAGGGGAAAATCATCGTCTACGAGGACTGACATGCGCGAACTCTTTTCTTCCACAACGGCATATCGCACGATCGCCCCGGGCGCGCAGCGGGACGCGCAGGCGCACTTTACGCTCGTCCTCTTTCCGGACGGCAGGTATTTAAGGGACCTGCTCACCCTCTGCGCCGAGGCGTTCTTCGGCGCTGCGGAGGGCTCGCGCGTGCAAAAACTCATTGCCGCGGAGAGCTATGCCGACTGCCTCTTCTACCCCGCCAGGGGTGCAAAGCTGACGGCGGACGGGGCGGCGGACCTCATCGGTGAGAGCGCGTTGCGTCCCGTCGAGGGGAGCAAAAAGTTGTTCGTGCTGGACGCCTTCCAGACGGTCACCCCCCTCGTACAGAACAAGCTGCTGAAAATTCTCGAGGAACCGCCCGAGAGCGTCTATTTCCTCGCGGGCGCGACGGCGGAGCACACGGTGCTGCCCACGGTGCTCTCGCGCGCGGATAAGATCGCCGTGCCGCCCTTTTCGGAGGAGGCGATCGCCGCGGCGCTTACACGAAAGTACGGGGACGTCCCCGGCATCGCGGAGGCGGCGGCAGCCTGCGGCGGCATCTTCTCTGCGGCGGAGGACCTTTTGGAAGGGGGCGGGGCGGCGTTCCGTCTCGCCGTCCGTTTTCTGACGGAGGCGGACACGGTGCGCGTCTGCCGCGAGGTCGGCGATGCGCCCAAGGGCACCTTTCTGCCCGCGCTGCGCCTTGTGTTAAGGGACGTCGCCATGTATGCCGCAGGGCAGGGACAGTACGCCGTCCTGCGGGAGAAGGAAATCAAAACGATTGCGGCACGCATGCCTGCGGGCGTTGCCATCGCCGCGCTGCGCTTCGCCGCTTCGGCGGAGCGGGAAATACAATTCAACGCAAACCCCGCGCAGGCGGCGCTCACGCTCGCCCTGCGCATTGCGAAAGAGAGGGAAATATGGCAGAAGTTGTCGTAGTCAAATTTAAAAAGGGGTGCAAACCCTACTATTTCGGAAATGGCGGCCTGAGCTTTGAAAAGGGGCAGGGCGTCGTCGTGGAGACCTCCAAGGGCCTGGAGTACGCCATCGTCGTCGAGCCCTCGCGCGAGGTGCCCGACGAGGCGATTGTCCAGCCGCTCAAGAACGTCATCCGCATCGCGACGGAGAAGGACGAGGCGGCCGTCGCCGCAGGCGAGGCGCGCCGCGGCGAGGCAATGCGTATCTGCAAGGAGAAGATCGAGGCGCACAATCTTCCCATGAAGCTCATCGACTGCGAGTTTGCCTTTGACGGCAGCAAGGTCGTGTTTACCTTCACTGCCGAGGGCAGGGTGGACTTCCGCGAACTGGTGCGCGACCTCGCATCCGTGTTCCATATCCGCATCGAGCTGCGCCAGGTCGGCATCCGCGACGAAGCGCGCATTTTAGGCGGTATCGCGCCCTGCGGCAGAGAGGTCTGCTGCGCGGGCTGCATGCCCGATTTTAAGAAGGTCTCCATCAAGATGGCCAAAAATCAGGGGCTCTCGCTCAACCCGGGCAAGATCAGCGGACTGTGCGGGAGGCTGATGTGCTGTCTTTCGTACGAGGACGAGTACTACGCCGCCGCCTGCAAGAAGGTGCCAAAACTTGGCGCGACTGTCGCAACGCCCGAGGGCAAGGGGCAGGTCGTCTCCGTCAACATGCTCAAGATGGAGTTGCGCGTCAAGATCGAAAAGGACGGCGCGCTCATCTACCGCGACTTTGCCGCCGAGGACGTCTCCCGCGCCGAACCGGACAGAGCGGACGCGCGTCCCGCGCCCCGCGCCGAGGATGCGGAGGACGCGCAGGCAGAGGGCGCGCAGGCGGACAAACCGCTGCCCGGCGCCAAAGCGGAGCGCCGCGACCGCAGACAGGAGCGTCCCGAGCACCGCGCCGCACCCGCACAAAAGAATGGCGGCGGAAAGGGTGAGTCGCCCGAAGGGCGCAAGGATCACCGCCCGAACAACAATTTCCGTTCCCGCCGCAACCGCAAACCGCAGGGCGAAAACAAGACTCCGCCCGAAAAAAACTAAAAATTCCCGCGCGGAAAAGTGAGCAAAAGGCTTTACGAACGGCGGCGATTGTGATATAATACGGGTAAGATTTTTTGTTGGAGGTTTGTATCATGGCTCACAAGATTTCGGATGAGTGCATTTCCTGCGGCGCATGCGCAGATACTTGCCCCGTCAACGCGATTGCACCCGGCGATACGACGTATGTCGTCGATCCCGACACCTGCATCGACTGCGGCGCTTGCGAAGACGGATGCCCCGTCGGCGCGATCACTGCTGAGTAACGCTCGGAACTAAGGAAAGAGCACGGTTTTCCGTGCTCTTTTTCATATCTGACGCCATGGAGATCATCGAAGACCTGCTCATCGGGGGATACCGCATCCTGCAGGACACCGCGCTGTACCGCTTCACGTCGGACGCGGTCCTTTTGGCGCGCTTTCTGCGGGCAAAGCGGGGGGAGAAGGTCGCCGACTTCTGTTCGGGCAGCGGCGTTGTGGGACTGCACTTTTTTGCTGAAAATAAGGGCGTCGAGCACGTCACGCTCTTTGAAATGCAGCCACGCCTCGCCGACATGAGCGCGCGCACCGTGGCGCTCAACGGGCTGGAGGACAAATTCACCGTGGAGAACGTGCGCCTGCAGGAGATCGACCCCCAATATACCGAGGCGTTTTCGCTCATTTTGTGCAATCCGCCCTATGAACGGGGCGGGTTTGCGGCGTCGGACGCGGAAAAGGCGCTCTGCCGCAAGGAACTCTCGCTCACGCTCGACGAGCTCTGCGCGGCGGCGGCGCGGTGTCTGAAGTTCGGCGGCAGATTCGCCCTCGTGCACCGTGCGGACAGGCTCGCGGAACTGCTCTACACCCTGCACGACTACCGCCTGGAGCCCAAAAAGGTGTGCCCCGTCTGCGGCAGGACGGGCGCTAAGCCCTATGCCGTGCTGGTCGCGGCGGTCAAGGGCGGGAAGCCGGGTACCGAGCTGATGCCCGCGCTGGTCAATGAAAAGCCGCCGTCGGGCGGGGAGGAAGTATGATCGCGTTTGTCGCAACGCCCATCGGCAACTTAAAGGATATTACGCTGCGCGCCCTGGAGGAACTGCGGGCGGCGGACGTCATTTTCTGTGAGGACACCCGCCATACCCTCCGGCTGCTCAACGCCTACGAGATCAAAAAGCCCCTCTTCTCCTGTCACAAGTTCAACGAGCGGGAGGCGGCGGAGCGCATTCTCGCCTTCTCGCGGGAGGGCAAACGGGTGTGCGTCGTCTCGGATGCGGGCATGCCCGTCATCTCCGACCCCGGCAGCACCGTCTGCGCGACGCTGCGGGCGGCGGGCGAGGACTACACCGTCATCCCCGGCGCGAATGCCGCGCTGTGCGCGCTCATTCTGTCAGCGCTGCCCGCGGACAGGTTCACCTTTGTCGGCTTCCTGCCCGATAAGACGTCTGAGCGCCGCGCCGCCCTGGAGCGGTATGCTGCCTCCCGCGAGACGCTGATCTTTCACTGCGCCCCGCAGGACGTGGACGACTATGTTTCGCTTATGTATGCAGTCTTCGGCGAGCGCCGCGCCTGCGCCGTCCGCGAAATTACCAAACTGCATGAGGAGAGCGTCTCGTTCCTGCTCTCCGAAGGACTTGCGGGCGAGAAGCGCGGGGAGTACGTCCTCGTCGTAGAGGGCGCCAAGGAGCAGGAAAACCCCCTCAATGCGCTCTCCGTGCGCGAGCATGTGCTCGCTTACATGCGCGAAGGATACGACAAAAAAGAGGCGTTAAAGCGCGCTGCCAAGGACCGGGGCGTCCCCAAGAGCGCGCTGTATAAGGAGACGCTCGATCTCTGACGGGTGCGGAATATGTGCGCCGTGTGCCGGATGGATGCAAAAAAGGGCATGGAAATTGCCGGAAATTTGAGAAAAGGGCTTGTCTTTCCCGCGCTGGGATAGTATAATAACATTATGCTGGTCAATGTCATCCCACAACTTCAAAAGTGGCGCTACCTGCCTTCGGTGCGCGCGTTCTTCAGCTCGGGGTGGTACATTGCCTGCATCGTGCTGCTCATGGCGTGCTCGGAGCTGTTTTCACTGGAGCTGTACGTCATTCCCGCCTATCTTGTGCTGGGGACGGTGTGCGTGCTGCTGTGCGAGGATCTGCTCGGCATCGTGCCCATGGCTGCCTGCGGCTACATGCTGTTTGCGGCGGAGAACAACCCCGGAAAATTCCCCATTACGGGGCTGTTTGCACAAAAGTACGCGCAGGACGCGCTCTTTCTCTACATCGGGTTTGCCGTCGTCATCCTTCTGGCGCGCTTTCTCACCAAGATCTGCGAACGCAAAAAGCGCGGCGTGCCCAAGCTGACGGCGGGGTATGTGCTCCTTAGCATCTCCTACCTGCTGGGCGGCGCGTTTACGACCTATTACGATGCGCGTACGGTGTTCTTCGGCTTTGTCGAGATCGCCTCGCTGAGTTTCTTTTACTTCTTTTTCTATTTCAGCGTGGACTGGGAGAAGGTGCCGGAGCACTATGCGCCCCTGCTTGTGACCATCCTCGGCGTCGGGCTGTTTGCGCAGGTGCTGGGCATGTACACCAACCCCGGCGCGCCCACCCTGGACGGCGGCGGCAGCCGTGACAGTCTCTATACGGGCTGGGGGATCTGGAACTGCATCGGCGCCATGATGGCGTTCTGTGTGCCCGCGCCCGTCTATTTTGCCGTCAAAAGGAAGAACGGCTGGCTGTATACGCTGCTCTCTACCGTGTATCTCCTGGGCGTCATCCTGACGCAGAGCCGCGGCTCCATGCTCGCAGGGGCGGGCGTCTATGTCTGCGGCGTTCTCGTGACGCTCATCAAATCCCGTGGAAAAGAACGGCTTTGGAACTTCCTCGTCTACGCCGTGCTGCTGCTGGGCGGGATTGTCATTCTGGTCCGCTACCGGGATGCGGTGAGCGGACTGCTCAGCACGCTCATAGAAATCGGCGTCACGGACTCCGGGCGCTTCAGCCTCTATGAACAGGCGTGGGGCGTGTTCCAAGAGCATCCCTTCTTCGGCGTCGGTTGGTATGATGTCCCCGGGATCCAGTACGCGCAGGGCGGCATGTACCACAACGGGCACCCCATTCTGGAAAATTATTTCATCCCCGGGTTTGTGCACGATACCTTTTTTCAGCTGCTCGCCATGGGCGGTGTTCTTGCCTTCTTTGCTTACCTCATCCACCGTACGGACACCGTGCTGCTCTTTTTCCGCAAGCCGACGACCGCCAAGACGGTCTCGGGCATCTGCATCCTCGCCATCCTGCTTGCGAGCATTGTCGACAACCATGTGTTCAACCTCGGACCGGGGCTGCTGTATTCCATTCTCCTTGTCTTTGCGGAGAAGGCGGACGAGCGCGTGCCGGACTCCAAATTTTTGCGCGTTGCGCGTCCGTAAGGGCGCGCTTTTGCTTTTCTTAAAACAGCGGGCGGCGGGGCTTGAAGCACCCGCCGCCCGCAATTGTACAAACAAGGCAAAAGCAAACCCCTCGGAACTTGCGTCCCGAGGGGTTTGCTATATGATAAGGGGGAAAAATGATGAGCGATGTTTTGGCAGGAGCGCTTCCGCACTTCCTGTTTACGCCACTATTATATTCAGTCCTCTCGCAAAAGTAAAATATTTTTTCGACAATTTTTTCAAAAACTTATTTCTGATAAAATGTTTCAACCGGCAAAAAATTCGTTCACAAACAATAGGATTTTTTTATAATTTCTCACAGGAGGGGCGTTTTTTCATAAGAAGCGGCAAAGGAAGCACCCCAAAACGACGCTCAGAAAGTTGGCAGTCAGCGCAATTGCGATGGGGCGCAGCAGATTTTTTTTGTGCCCCGCAAAGTAGACCGCGGAGACGTAGAACACCGTCTCGCTCGAGCCGAACGCCACGCAGGCGCACCGCGCAATGTAGCTGTCCGCGCCGTAGGCGGCAAACAGATCGGAGAGCACTGCCGTCGCGCCGCTGCCCGAAAAGGGCTTGATGAGCACGAGCCCCGCGATCTCGGGCGGGATGCCCAGCGCGTTCAGGGCAGGCGCGATGAGCGTCGTGAGCGCCTGTGAAAGCCCGCTCTGTTCGAACAGTTCTGAGAGGATGAGCACCGCGGCGAGGTAGGGAAACAGGGACACGGCGAGCGGGATCGCGTCCTTCACGCCCTCGGTGAAGCAGTCGTACAGCCGCACCTTTCTGAAGAGGGCGAATACAAAGAGCGCCGCAAAGAGCAGGGGAATGATGAGGGCTATGTACGGCATCTTCTCCCCGTGAGTGCGACCAGTCCCGCGCCGATGAGGGTGGAGAGAAGAGTTGCGAGCAGCGTCGGCAGAAGGATATCGGCGGCGTTTGCCGACCCTGCCGCGGCGCGCAGGGCGATGACCGTCGTGGGCAGCAGCTGCAGGCTTGTCGCATTGAGCACAAAGAGCATGTCTGCGGCATACTCGTTCTTCGCTGCAAGAAATTTCTTGGTCGCCGCCACGCCCAGCGGGGTGGGCGCGCCGGGGAGTCCTAAAAGGTTTGCCGCAATGTTCTGGCAGGCGTCGGAGAGCGCGTTTTTGTCCTCGGAGCGGAACAGCCGCCGCGAGAGGGGATACAGCCGCCGCGAGAGCATGGCAGAGAGCCCGCTTTGCTGCATGACCTTGAAAAATCCCAGCCAGACGCAGTAGGAGGCAAGCAGCGTCAGCGTGAGCGTCGCGGCGCGTTCGCCGCCCGTGAGCATGGCGGGCAGAAACCCCGCGTGATCGCGAAGGCAGAAGATGACGGCGGCGGCAAGAAAGATGGCGGCGAAGATGGCGTTCATGCCCTATTGTATGTCGGCGGCGCGCAAAATATCATCAAATGCTTGACAAGGATGGGACGGGGTGTTACAATACAACTATGAAAAAGTTTTCTGCAACCGTCAATGCCATGCGTCCCGTATTTGCCAAGCGAATGCGGTGATTCGGCGTGCCTGCATCAAGGTGTTTTTCCCGTCGGGTCAGCCGGCGGGTCTTTTTTTGGAGGAGGGTATGAACCAACTGGGAAGCAGGGTGCTCACAACGCAGCGGCTGATCCTGCGCCCCTTCCGCGCGACGGACGCGGAACAGGCGTTTTCGGGCTGGATGAGCGATCCCGCTGTCACGAAATATCTCACATGGGAGCGGCATGAGAGCATCTTTCTCACGCGGCAGCTGCTCGCCGCCTGGGAGCAGGAAGCAAAGCTTCTCACGACCTACCATTGGGCGATCGTCTGGCGGGAGACGGGGGTGGTCATCGGGGATATCTCCGTGCCGACCGCCGACATGCGCTCGCAGTGGGCGGAGGTCGCGTACTGTCTCTCGCGCGCGTTCTGGGGCAGGGGCATCATGACGGAGGCGCTCTCTGCCGTCATCGATTTTCTCATCGGGAAGGTCGGCTTTCTTCGCATCGAGGCAAAGCACGCAACGGAAAACGTCGCCTCGGGGCGGGTGATGGAAAAGTGCGGCATGCAATTGGAGGGCGTGCTGCGTAAGGGACACCGCCTGCTCTCCACGGGCGAACTTGTGGACATCGCCATCCGCGCCATCCTGCGCGAGGAGTGGGAAGCAAGAAAAGCGCAGCAATAGTGTCACCCTTCTTCCCTGCGGGGAGGCAAGAAAAGCGCAGCGACTTTTGCTATCAATTACGGCGCAAGGAAAGTCGCGCCTTTCCGCAGCGGGACTCAATTTGCGCGTCAGCGCTTTGGGGAAAGAGTGAAGCGGCGCGCGCTATTATGTTGCGATTGCGCGCCGCGAGAAAAACAGAACGCAGAGCCGCATTGCGACGTACCCGCGGGTTTTCCTAAAACTCACGGCATTTCTTTTCGTCAGTTCGAAAAGAAATGCGTGAACATTGCTCCATTAAAATTTGTTTACATTTGCAAGGAAATAGAGTATAATATCCGCGAACCAATTCGCAAACAGGAATCAGGAGCGTGAACACAAATCGCGCAGGGAGACAGCATGAAAAAACCCTATTATGTCACCACGGCGATCGCCTACACCTCGGGCAAGCCGCACATTGGAAACACCTACGAGGCAATTTTAACGGACGCGATCGTCCGCTTCAAGCGCCTGCAGGGCTATGACGTCCGCTTCCAGACGGGCACGGACGAGCACGGGCAGAAGATCGAAGAGAAGGCGGAGGCGGCGGGCGTCACCCCGCAGGCGTACGTCGACAACGTCGCAAACGTCATCCGCACCATCTGGGACAGCGTCGGCACGTCCTACGATAAGTTTATCCGCACGACCGATCACGATCACTGCGCCACCGTGCAGAAGATCTTCCGCAAGTTCTATGAGCAGGGCGATATCTACAAGAGCGAGTACGAGGGCTGGTACTGCACGCCGTGCGAGAGCTTTTGGACGGAGAGCCAGCTCGTGGATGGCAAGTGTCCCGACTGCGGCAGAGAGGTAAAAAAGGCAAAGGAAGAGGCGTATTTCTTCAAGATGGGCAAGTATGCGGACAGGCTCATCGCGCACATTGAGTCCCACCCCGATTTCATCCGTCCCGTCTCCAGAAAGAACGAGATGATGAACAATTTCTTAAAGAAAGGGCTTCAGGATCTGTGTGTCTCGCGCTCCACCTTCACATGGGGCATTCCCGTCGACTTTGACAGCCGCCACGTCGTCTACGTCTGGCTGGATGCGCTCACCAACTATATCACCGGTCTCGGGTACGATCCGGACGGCAATTCGGACGAGCTGTACAAGAAGTACTGGCAGGGCAGCGAGAAGCTGCACGTCATCGGCAAGGACATCGCCCGCTTTCACACCATTTACTGGCCCATCTTCCTGATGGCGCTGGGCGAGCCGCTGCCCGATCACGTCTTTGCGCACCCGTGGCTGCTGCAGGGCGGCGAGAAGATGAGCAAGTCGCGCGGCAACGTCATCTACGCGGACGATCTCGCCTCAGTGTTCGGCGTGGACGCCGTGCGCTACTTCGTCCTGCACGAGATGCCCTACGAAGGGGACGGCACGATCACCTGGGAACTCATGACCGAGCGCGTCAACTCCGACCTTGCCAACACGCTGGGAAACCTGGTGCGCCGCACGCTCGCGATGACGCGCAAATATTTCGGCGGCGTCGTCGAAAATAAGAACGTCTCCGAGCCCGTGGACGAGGAACTGAAGGCAGTTGCCGTCGGCGTGCGCGCCAAGGTGGAGGCGTGCATGAACGAGTTCCGCATCGCGGACGCCCTGAACGAGTTATTCACTCTCTTCCGTCGCGCCAATAAGTATATCGATGAGACCATGCCCTGGGCGCTGGGCAAGGACGAGGGCAAGAAGGACCGCCTCGCGACCGTCCTTTATAACCTGACGGAGGCCATTTTAACGGGCGCAAGCCTTCTGTATCCCTTCCTGCCCGCGACGGCGGAGAAGATCGCGGGCTATCTGAACGCGCCTTTGAAGTCGCTGGAGGCGTGCGATACCTTCGGAAGCTACCCGAGCGGCAACACCATCGCCGCAGAGGACGAGGCACTCTTTGCCCGCTTTGACTGGAAGGAAGTTTCTCCCAAGGTGGAAGCCATCCGCAAGGCACAGCGCGAGGAGTACGAGCGCGAAAACGCGTCCGCGCAGAAGTCGGCGCCCGCCGCAAGCGAAGAAGCAACCGAGGCGAAAAAGACATTCATCTCCATTGACGACTTTGCGAAGATCGAGCTGAAAGTGGGCGAGGTCATCGCGTGCGAGCGCGTGCCCAAGTCCAAAAAACTGCTGCACGAGACCATCCGCGTGGGCGGGGAAGTGCGCTCGGTCGTCTCGGGCATCGCGCAGTTCTACACGCCCGAGGAGATGGTGGGCAAGAAGGTCGTGCTTGTCACCAACCTTGCGCCCGTCAGGCTGTGCGGCGTACTGTCCGAGGGCATGATTTTGTGCGCCGAGGACGAACAAGGCAATCTCTCGCTGCTCACGCCCGAGCGTGCGGTGGAGAGCGGCGCGAACATCCGCTGATATGTATCTGGATATCCACGCCCATTTCGCGGGCGAGGGTTACGCCTTCCCCGCAGAATGGGAGCGCATCCGGGCGGCGGGTGTTTCGCGCGTCGTGCTCGCGGGCGATACGCTTGCGCACAGCGCATGGCACGCGGAATTTTGTCAAAGCCACGAAGGCGCGTACTTCACGGCGGGCGTGCACCCCTCGGACCTTGCGGGCTTTGGGCAGCAGACGCTTGACGAGCTTGCCCGCCTTTGCGGGCAGGAGAAGTGCATCGCGGTGGGGGAGATCGGGCTGGACTATCACTATCCTACTCCCGAAAAGAGCGTCCAGCGCGCGGCATTCGTGGCGCAGCTTCAGCTTGCGCACCGACTGGGGCTGCCCGTGCAGATCCACTCGCGCGACTGCTTTGCGGACATGATCGCAATCTTAAAAGAGTACAGGGCGCTTTTGTCAAACGGTTTTCTGATGCACTGCTATTCGCACGGCGCGCAGAACATGGAGGACTTTTTACAGCTGGGCGGCTACTTCTCCTTCGGCGGCGTGGCGTGCTTCAAGAATGCCAAAAACGTATGGGAGAGCGTGCGGGCGTGCCCCGCGGACAGAATTCTGTCCGAGACGGACAGCCCGTACCTTTCGCCCTTCCGCGGGGACAAGAACAGTCCCGCCAACATCCCCGTCATCGTGCGGCGGCTGGCGGAACTGCGTGGGGAAGATGAGGAGAATTTACAAAATACGATTTGGGAAAACGCGGGAAGGCTCTTCCCGAAGATAGGGTGATTACTATGGATACTTACGTCTACAAGATCGGGAACAATCTCTACATCAATCTCACCAACCGCTGTTCCAACCGCTGCACCTTCTGCGTGCGCGACGAAAAGCACCCCTTCGAGGGGTACGATCTCTGGCTCAAGGAGTGCGAGCCCACCGCGCAGCAGGTCATCGACCTCATCGGCGATCCCGCGCAGTACGGTGAGATCGTGTTCTGCGGCTTCGGCGAGCCCACCTACCGTCTGGGCGCGATGCTGGAGATCTGCGACTACGTCCACGCAAAGGGCGGCAAGACCAGACTCAACACCAACGGCCACGGCAGCATCATCAACCAGCACGATATCACCGCCGACCTCGTCGGACGGCTGGACGGCATCAACATTTCCCTCAACGCGTCCAACGCGCGCCTGTATGAAAAGCTGTGCCGCCCCATCTATCCCGAGATGGCGTTTGACTCCATGCTCTTCTTTGCGCAGGCGTGCAGGGAAAAGGGGCTGAATTGCTGGTTCTCCGTCGTCGACTGCATCGGGGAAGAGGAGGTCGCCGCCTGCCAGAAACTCGCGGACAGCATCGGCATTCCCCTGCGCGTGCGCGAGATGATTTCTTAAAGCGAGAGAGCCGCATTGCGCGGCTCCCTTTGTTCATTTGTGAGGAGGGCCGTTCCCTCATAGGCAGGATGCGCCGCCGCGGCGGCGGCATACGAGGAAAATCATGGAAGACTTGAAAAATATCTTAGCGCGGCACGGCTTTTCCTTCAAGAAGAAGTTCGGGCAGAACTTTCTGACGGATCCCAACCTCCTGTCCGCCATCGTGCACGACGCGGGCGTCGACGAAAACACCATCGTTCTGGAAATCGGCGCGGGCGCGGGCGCATTGACGCGCGAACTCTCCCGCGCCGCAGAGAAGGTCGTCGCTTACGAGATCGATTCCTCCCTTCAGCCCGTGCTTGCCGAAACGCTTGCAGGCTGCGAGAACACGGAGGTCGTGTTCGGCGACATTCTGCGCGCCGACCTGCCCGCGCTGGAGGCGGAGCTGGGGCGGTACCGCGTCGTCGCCAACCTGCCCTATTATGTGACGACGCCCGTCGTCATGCGCTTTTTGGAGGAGGCGCACGGCTGCGACGGGCTGACTGTCATGGTGCAGGAGGAGGTTGCCGACCGCTTCTGCGCGCAGCCGGGGACGGCGGAATACGGGGCGGTGACGGCGGCGATCGCCCTGAAGGGCGCGGCGCGCGTGACGCGCAAGGTGCCGCGCACCATGTTCACGCCCCGCCCCAATGTCGACTCCGCCGTCGTGCGCATCGATTTTGAGCCCGGCCGCATCCCCGTCGGGAGCGAGGCAGCCTATCGCGCCGTCGTGCGCTGCGCCTTTGCAAGCCGCAGAAAGACGCTGGAAAACAACCTGATGAGCGCCTTTCATCTCCCGCGCGAGCGGGCAAAGGCGGCGCTCGTTCGGGCGGACATTCCCGACATGGCACGCGGCGAGACGCTCTCGCCTCAAATGCTCGCCCGCCTTGCGGACGTCCTGTTGGAAGAGGGGATCATACAATAAATCAGGCGCGCCCATGTCTGCATGCATGCAGACATGGGCGCGCCTTTTGTGTATGGTGCGCATGATGATTCGTTTATGCATGGCATCCGCGGGAGCGCCATAAAAGGGCGGCTTACAGCGGGACGAGGATCTCCCTGCCGCAGTCGGGTACGGTGATATGCGTAAATCCGATTGTTTTCAGCGCCGCGCAGACGATGTCCCGCTTCGCGCAGATCTGCTCCACGCCGTGCGCGTCCGAGGCGAAGGACACCTTGCGCCCGCCGAGCGCGAAGTAGCGCGCCAAAATGTCCGTCCCCGGCAAAAAGTCGCCTGCCTGCCGCGCGGAGGAGTTGACCTCTAAAATTTTACCCCTTGCAATGATCGTGCGCAGGATGTCGTCCAGCAGTTCGGGGCACTCCTCGTAGCGCAGCGCCGTGGGGGCGGGGTAGGGCGCATTTCGTCCGACGTACCCGATATGCGCGACGATATCGTAGGGATAGGGCGCGTCCAGGCTTGCGCGCACCCGCTCCAAATAGCGCGCGTACGCCTCGCGGCGCGTCTTGCCCGCGAAGTACTCGGCGTACCACGGGTCAAAGCCGTCCACCGTGTGCACGCTGTTGACGACAAAGTCGGGGCGGAATGTTTCGATAATCGTGAGATAGCGATCGGTCGCACTCTGCGTGGGCGTGTAGCCGAACTCGCCGCCGACGAGCACGCGCATGCGGGGCGCATACTCCCGTTGCAGGGCGCGGGCGGCGGGGAAGTACGCCTCCGCGTCGATGAGCGGCACTTGCTTCCCCTCGGCGAGCACGCCGTCCGCTTCGTAGTCGTAGTCAAAGTGTTCGGAGACGCCGTAGTACGCCGCCCCCAGCTCCGCCGCGCGGGCGAGCATTTCGGGGAGCGGCGACCTGCCGTCCGCCGAAAATGTGCTGTGTGTGTGAATGTCCGTGATCATGCCTTCAGTATAGCACGCGGGACGCGCAAAAGCAAGCGGAGGACGGAAATATTCCGTCCTCCGCCGCCCCATCACATTTCCGTGCGGCTGCGCCCGCGGCGCGCGCCGCGTCAAAGAGTGAGCGTCAGAAAAATCTGCGCGCCGTCACAAAGTACGCCTTGCGCGTCGCGCTCATCTGCTCGATGACGGCATAGTCGCTCGCCGTGTGCAGGATATAGTTGTTGCCCAGATACAGCGCAACGTGCCCGATGCGCTCCACGCCCGTCTTGTTGTATCGCTGGGCGTTGGTGTAAAAGAGCAGGTCGCCGCGTTTGATATTGTTCCAGCTGACGGCAACGCCCTGCTTGACCTGGGTGCGCGTCGTCACGTCCAGCAAGATCCCCGCGCCCTGATAGAAGATATACTGCATGAGCGAGGAGCAGTCGAACTTGGTCACGGTGAAGCCCTTGAGCATGTTGCCCTTGCCGTCGTGCAGACGCGTCGCGCCGTAGACGTAGGGCACGCCCAGGAGTTCTAATCCCTCTGCGATCACGCGCTCCACCTGCTCGCTGCCCTTGTCGAGGTAAGCGATGGTCGTGTACGCGTCGCTCGCGCTGACATAGGCGGTCTTAGAGCGGTAGCGGGTCTCGTACCAGTCGCCCGCCTTGCGTACGAAGTGCAGCATGTCGCCGCTGTTCACCGCGCCGAGCGAGGCGAATCCCGTTCCCGCGCCTGTTCTTACATTGAGGGAGTTGGCGCGCACATAGATATATTCTGCCCGCGTGGAGACGGCGGGGATGTCAGGTTCGGGTTCCGGTTCAGGCTCGGTGACGGGCATGTCCGGCTCCGCTTCTGGTTCGTCCGTCGGTTCGTCCGGCTCCGTTTCTTCCGCCGGCGCATCCAATTCGGGCGCGTCCGGGTCGCCAAGATCGGGCAGGACGGGAAGATCGTCTGCGGGCAGCTCCAGTGCGGGTTCGTCCGTTTGGACATCGCCGCATGCCGCCAAAAGAGGCGCTGTTCCCAGGAGAAGCGCAAGGGAACAAGCCGTCAAAGCAAAAAGTCTTTTCATGGGTTTACCTTCCTTTTGTGTTTCTCGTGGCATGATCATATCAGAAAAATATACTGTCACGCAACAAAAGGGCGCAGGTGAGTTGCTGGAAGGCGCCCCAAAGACTGGAAGTTGACAGCGGCGCAGTTGTCTGCTATAATTGTCATCAAAAGGGGAGGACGCAGCATGCAGTTTACAAGCTTTGACGGCAAGAAGATCAGCCTCTATGTCTGGGACGAGGTCGCTTCGCCGCGCGGCGTGGTGCAGATCGTGCACGGCATGACCGAGCACGCCGCCCGTTACGAGGCGTTTGCAAAATTTCTCAATGCGCACGGCTATATCGTCGTGGCGGACGACCACCGCGGGCACGGCGGCACCGACCCCCAAACGCTCGGTTGGTGCAAAGGGGACATGTTTGCGGACACCGTGCGCGACGAGCTTGCGATCACGGAGTACGTTCAGAAGAAGTACGCGGGGCTTTCCTGCTTCGTGTTCGGGTTTTCCTACGGCTCCTTTCTGACGCAGCGCTATATCGCCGGCTGCGGGAACATTTCTGGCGCGGTCATCGCGGGCAGCAACTACAAAAAGGACTTCGAAGTCTACCTCGGCAGTGTCGTGGCATGGCTGGGCATTCATTTTTGCGGCGAGAAAAAGCCCGCCAGGCTCATCGAAAAACTCTCCTTCGGCGCGTACGCAAAGCACTTTGCGGACAGGGAGTGGCTCTCCGCAGACGCGGACAACAACGCCGCCTACCACGGCGACCCGCTGTGCGGGTTCACCTGCTCCTTCCGCTTCTATGCCGACTTCTTCCGCGGGCTGCGCAGCCTGTACACCAAAAAGTACCGCGCCGGTCTGCAAAAGGACATGCCGCTGCTGCTCGCCTCGGGCGAACTCGACCCCGTGGGCGACATGGGCAGGGGCGTGAAGAAGCTGCACCGCTTCTATACGCAAAAGGCGGGCATGCGCAACGTGACGCTCAAGCTTTTCGCCGGTTCCCGCCACGAATTTTTGAACGAGAAGGAAAACCGGGAGGAAAAATGGGGCGCCGTCCTCGCATTTTTTGACCAAAATTGCAGATAGGGGTCGCAAAACAAAAGGGGCGCCCGCCGCGCTGTTCGCGCGGCGGGCGCCATACAATAAAAAGCGGAGCGCTGCAGCGCTCCGCTTTTTTCAAAAGATCAGTTGACGACCTTGGGATCAAGGTTGAGGGTGTACTGCGAGCCGCCCCTGTCGTCGGGGAAGAGCGTCGCACCCGAGACGACGGGCAGCGTCAGAGGGTTGATGAGCGCGTCCGCCGTGAGGTTGGCAACCGCCGCACGGAGGAAGGGGAACATGGTCTCCGTCGCGTTGATCGCGAAGAATCTTCTGTCCTCGTCGGTATTCATGTTCTGCACTTCAAACACGCCCACGAAGCGCGCCAGCAGATTGAAGGGCTTGGGAGAATCTTCCGTGCTCTCGATCTTGCATTCGAGCATAACGATGTTGATCTTGGGATTCTCGTTCGCGTGACGGATCTGGCGCGAGAACATGGGTTTGATTTCAAATTTGGCATTGGGCGCCGCCTGAATGTGATTGACCTTAAAGGAGAGCTCTTCGGCGGTCAGCGCCTTCATGGAGTATTCGATCATAATTTCCACCTCTATTTGTCGTTTGCCGCCATTATAGCATGGGAAGCATCAAATGTCAACCGCCTTTTCGATCGCACACAAAAAATCGCCGTTTCAACACAAAATTCTCAGGAGATCGGCGCGGTGCGGCAAAACCTTGAGGATGCAGTCACGCGGCTGGAAGGACTGATCGGCGGAAATACGTCGGATGTCACCGCACTCGAGACGGCGCTTGAGGAAGTTACAGCGGCATACGCCGCGGCGGATGCGTTGCTCGAGGCGGATATCACCACGTTACAGGAGCAGGATACGGCGCTCTCGGAGGGCATAACGGCGCTGCAGACAACGCTGGTGGCTGCGGATGACGCCATCTGGGATGCGATCGGGCAGTTGCAGTCCGACCTGGATGCGAGCGAACAGACGCTCAGCACCGTCATCATCGGGCGGCATGTCATTCCGCGGGAAAGACGCGCCCTCCTTTCATGTAGGTCTCCACGACGCGCAGGTCCGGCAGGTCCTCGGCATTGCAGGCGAGCGGGTCGCGATTGAGGATGACAAAGTCGGCGCGCTGTCCCGCCGCGATGCGCCCGCGATCCCCAAAACCGTACTGGGCGGCGGCGTGTTCGGTGACGGCGCGCAGCGCATCCAATACGCTTATCTCCTGCCCTGCCAGCCGTTTGCCCGCCTTTGTTGTGCGCAGGACGGCGCAGGCGACCGCGTCCAGCGGGTCGGGTTCGCAGACGGGCGCGTCCTGGTGCAGCGTAAAGGGGATGCCGCGCACGAGCGCCGAACGCGTCGGCGAGATGCGCATGCCCCGTGCTCTGCCCAGATTTTGAAGGTGCGTGTCCCCGAATTCGCGCACATGCGCGACAAAAAAGGAGAGGATGACGCCCAGTCGCTTGATGCGCTCGAGCTGGTCGTCGCCCAAAATCTGCCCGTGGATGAGCACGGGTCGGCAGGCGGCGCGCGCCGCAGGAGACAGGGTTTCCAGTGCGTTTATAAACAGTTCCGCCGCCCCGTCGCCGTTGCAGTGGGCGAGCAGCTGCGTCCCGCGGCCTGCGGCAAATCGGCAAGATTCGAGCACTTCGGCGGCGGACATGCTCTGCATGCCTGTTCCTCCGCCCTCGTAGGGCGCGCGCAGGAGCGCCGTTTTCTGCTGGGGCGAGCCGTCCAGAAAGATCTTGACGCCGCCCACGCGGAATGTGCCGCGCAGATCGTTTGTGCCGTCTTTGCCCCCGCGCGCGCCCGCTTCCCGTTCTGTCGGGCGGAAGCGGGCGCGCGCGTCGTCATAGTCCGCGGGCGATGGATAGGCGACGACGTCAATGCGGAGTGTGGGCAGGAGCGTATCGTAGAGCGGGAACATTTCGCGCGTCAAAATGCCCTCCTGCGCCGTCGTCACGCCGTAGGAAAAATAGCGCGCCTGCGCTCTTGCAAACGCAGATTTGAGCGTTTCTCCCTCGGGCAGCGGCACGCGGCGGGTCGCGGCGAGGTACTCCGTTTCCTCGAGTACCGCGTTCTCGCCCAGCCCTAAAAGGCGGCGCGCCGCCCCGTTGAACAGTCCCGCGTGTCCCGAGCGCAGCTGAATGTGCAGCGGGCGCAGGCAAGTCTCCAGCGGCGCGGAATCGGGCAGCGTCCGGGCGTTTCTGATCGTGACGAGGTCCAGCTCTCCCATGCCGTTCTCGCGCGCAAACCGCTCGGCGCAGGCGATAAAGTCCTGTGCGGTCGCGGCGCTTGTTCCGTCCGCCTGCGTCAGGGAGAGCGCGTAGGCCAAGAGGTGGGAGTGCGCGTCGCAAAAGGCGGGCAGCACCGCCGCGCCGCCCAGGTCGATCGTTTCGTCATAGGGCCCCTCTGCGGGGGCGAACTTCCCGCCTTCGACGCAGAATTCTTTTTCGTCCTGTCCGCCCGCAAGGGGAAGTGAGCAGTTTTTGTACAGTGTTTTCATGTCCCAAGTATTGCCCGCGGCGCGGGGAACAAAACGCGCCGCGGGCGAAGCGACAAGAAAACCTGTAAAAACTTTGCAAAAGGGTGTAAAATTTTTCGCGAAAGGCTTGAAATTTATTTGGAAATGTTGTACAATAATTTCCGGCAAACATGAAAATTATCAGGAGGAAAAGCATTCATGGCAAAAAAGTATTGTTACCTGTTCACGGAAGGTAATGCACAGATGCGTGAGCTGCTCGGCGGCAAGGGCGCAAACCTCGCGGAAATGACCAACATCGGTCTGCCCGTGCCTCAGGGTTTCACGATCTCCACGGAAGCCTGCACGCAGTACTACGAGGACGGCAGGCAGATCAATCCCGAGATCCAGGCAGAGATCATGCAGTACATCGAGAAGATGGAGCAGGTCTGCGGCAAGAAGTTCGGCGATAAGGAAAATCCCCTGCTCGTCTCCGTCCGCTCGGGCGCGCGCGCTTCCATGCCCGGCATGATGGACACGATCCTTAACCTTGGTCTCAACGAGGAAGTCGTGGAGACGCTTGCGAAGAAGTCCGGGAATCCCCGCTGGGCATATGACTGCTACAGAAGATTCATTCAGATGTTCTCCGACGTCGTCATGGAAGTGGGCAAGAAGTATTTCGAAAAGCTCATCGACGAGATGAAGGAGAAGAAGGGCGTTACGCAGGACGTCGAGCTGACGGCGGACGACCTCAAGAAGCTTGCCGAACAGTTCAAGGCAGAGTACAAGAAGCAGCTCGGGAAGGACTTCCCCTCCGATCCCAAGGAGCAGCTTTTCGAGGCGATCAAGGCAGTCTTCCGTTCGTGGGACAACCCTCGTGCGAACATTTATCGTATGGACCACGACATCCCTTACAGCTGGGGTACTGCGGTCAACGTGCAGATGATGGCGTTCGGTAACATGGGCGACAACTGCGGTACGGGCGTTGCGTTCACGCGTAACCCTGCAACGGGTGAAAAGGGCCTCATGGGCGAGTTCCTCACGAACGCACAGGGCGAGGATGTCGTCGCGGGTGTCCGTACGCCTATGCCCATTGCCAAGATGGCAGAGATCTTCCCCAAGGTCTATGAGCAGTTCCAGGAAGTCTGCAAGATCCTTGAAAATCACTACCGCGATATGCAGGATATGGAGTTCACCGTCGAGAACGAGAAGCTCTATATGTTGCAGACGCGTAACGGCAAGCGCACGGCTGCGGCGGCGATCAAGATCGCGTGCGACCTCATCGACGAGGGCATGATCACCGAG
>DXBS01000115.1 GCA_019116405.1 Candidatus Gallimonas intestinigallinarum
AGATCTTTGAAAAGCAGAACTATTCCGAAGCCGACCTCATCCGCGCAAGGACGCTCAAGAACAAACTGGAAAACGCGCCCACGGAGGAGGAGCCCGTGCGCGCCGTGCCCGTAGACGCCGCCACGCTCAAAGCCGGCGATCGGGTCATGGTCGGCTCGCTGGGAACGGAGGGCACCGTGCTCTCCGTCCGCAGGGAAAAGGGGACGTGCGACGTGCAGGCGGGCGCCCTTCGCGTGACGGTCAGGATCGCCGACTTATACCGCGCCGCGCCCCAAAAGCAGGGGCAAGGGGAAAAAGTGCAGGTCACGCGCGAGCTCGTCCAGCGCCCCGTTGTTAAACGGGAAGTCAATCTCATCGGCATGACGACGGGCGAGGGCGTTGCGGAGGCGGAGGCGTTTCTGGACAGCGCCGTGCTCGCCAACCTGCATGAAGTGCGCATCGTGCACGGCGTCGGCACGGGAAAGCTGCGCGCCGCAGTGCAGGAGATGCTGCGCCGTCATCCCCGCGTCGAGAGCTTCCGCCTCGGCAAGTACGGCGAGGGCGAGAACGGCGTCACCGTCGTCACGCTCAAATAAGACATACTCTCACGGTTTTTCTCATACAATGTGGGTAAAATCTCTTTGTTTGAGGTAAACTGTGAAAAAGCTCTCTTCGCGTGCCGTGGCGGCGATCACCAACGGCGTTCTGGCGCTCGTGCTCGTCGTCGTGGGCGTCGTCTGCTTTTATCCGACCGCTGCGCACGTCTCGGGGGTGGAGGACCGCGTCCACTACCGCGGCACGAGCGCGGACGGCGTATCCCTCATGTTCAACGTTTACTGGGGGACGCAGGAGGTGGAGGGCATCCTCGAAGTGCTCGCGGAGTACGACGCAAAAGCGACCTTTTTCATCGGCGGGAGCTGGGCGGACGACAACACTGCATGCGTGCGCAAGATTGTCGAGGCGGGGCACGAGGTGGGCTCGCACGGCTATTTCCACCGCGATCACACGACGCTCGGCTACGAGGACAACGTCGAGGAGATCTCCCACAGCGTGCAGTTTTTAGAACTGGCGGCGGGCGTGCCCGTCACGCTGTTTGCGCCGCCCTCGGGCGCGTACGACGAGGACACCGTCAATGCAGCGGAGTCTTTGGGGCTTCGGACGGTCATGTGGTCGCGCGACACCATCGACTGGCGGGATAAGGACGAACAGACCTGTTATCTGCGGGCAACGGAAGATCTTGAAGCGGGCGAACTTATCCTCATGCATCCGATGGAGCACACATTGGCGGCGCTCCCGCGCATTTTGCAGTACTGCAACACGCATTCCCTTCGCCCCATTACGGTGAGCGAAAATTTAGCGAATACATAGGAGAAATTTATGATCGAGACCAAAGAACTTTCCAACGGCGTGCGCGTCATCGTCAAGCGCATGGAGGGACTGCTGTCCGTCTCTATGGGCGTGCTGGTCGGCACGGGCGCCGCGTATGAAACGGACGCCGAGGACGGCATCTCGCACTTCATCGAACACATGCTCTTCAAGGGCACCGCGACCCGCACCGCCTTTGAGCTGTCGGACGCATTCGACGCGCTCGGCGCGCAGGTCAACGCCTTTACGGGCAAGGATATGACCTGCTTTTATTCCAAGGCGACCAGCGACCACGCGGCGGAGGCGTTTGCACTGCTTGCCGACCTGTTTCTGAATTCCGTCTTTCCCGAGGAGGAGATGGCGCGCGAAAAGGGGGTCGTCGTCGAGGAGATCCACATGGACGAGGACACGCCCGAGGATCTCTGCCTCGACCTTCTTGCACGCACGGCGTTCGGCAACCGCAACTACGGCAGAAACATTTTAGGGCCCGCGTCCAACGTCGAGGGCTTCATGCGCGAGGACCTGTTTGCCTATCGCAGGGAGCGCTATTGCCCGGAGAACATCGTTATCTCCTTTGCGGGGAACATTGCGACCGCCGAGGCGCTCGCGCTCGCCGAGACCTATTTCGGCGGCATGGAGCGCACCAGATTTACGGACAGGAAAAAGGAGATCGTGCAGTCTGCGGGCAGCATGCTCCGTAAAAAGCCCATCGAGCAGGCGCATTTCGCGCTTGGTTTTCCCACCGTCGCGCGCGAGGACAGCCTGCGCCCCGCCGTTCAGGTCATGAACGCCATTCTGGGCGGCGGCATGAGCTCCCGCCTCTTCAAAAAAGTGCGCGAGGAGCTGGGGCTTGCCTATTCCGTCTATTCCTACTGTTCGCACTATGCCGAGACGGGCATGCTCACAGTCTACGCGGGCGTCAGCCCCGCCAAGGCGAAGGATGCCTTCGGTGCGGTGCAGGGCGTCATCGAAAGCTTTCAGCGCGATGGCGTCACAGAGGAGGAGTTCTCGCGCGGGAGGGAGCAGGTCAAGTCGGGCAGCATCTTCTCGCAGGAGAACACCTCCTCGCAGATGCTTCTGTATGGCAAGGAGATGCTCTACAACAACGCGGTGTACGATTTCGAGCGACGCATGGCGGAGATCTCGGCGTTGACGCGCGGGGACGTCATGGAGGCGATCGAACAAAACTTTGATTTCTCGCGCGCCGCGGTCGCCGCGGTGGGCAATCTGGACGAAGCCCTGTGAGCGGGCGCATCGGGGGCTTTGCGCCCTGCGCCGACACGGAGAGCCGTCTGCTCATCCTGGGGAGTTTTCCCTCGGTCAAGAGTCGTGCGGAGGGGTTCTATTACGGCAATCCGCATAACCGATTCTGGAGGACGGTGTGCGCGTTCTTTGGCGAGAGCGTGCCTGCGGACGTCGCGGGCAAGAAGGACTTCCTTGCGCGGCGGCACATTGCGCTGTGGGACGTCGTCCTCTCCTGCGAGATCCAAGGCTCCGCCGACGCGTCCATCCGCGAAGAGGAGGTCGCCGATGTCGCGGGACTGATCGAGGGCAGCAAAATAAGAGCAGTCTTTTGCAACGGAAAGCTCGCCTATCGGCTTCTCACCGAGCGCGCCGCGCCCCTTGCCGTTCCCGTGTTGTGCCTGCCGTCCACCTCGCCCGCCAACCCGCGTTTTGACGCTGCCGTCTGGCAGGATGCCTTACAAGGCGTATTCGGAGAACAGGTATGATTACATACGAAGAACTGTTGCAGGAGCTTACAACCCATGCGGACGAAGGGTACCGCGCCTTTATGCAAAAGAGCATCAAGGACGATAATGTCCATGTTTTGGGGGTGCGTACCCCCGTTTTGCGTACCATTGCAAAGAAGTATCGCGAGGAATGGCGCACAATTTTCTCCTTTCCCAACGACTGGTACGAGGTCACGATCGTAAAGTGCGGGTTGGCGGGGTATCTCACCTACCCTGAGCTGTGCGGGCAGATCGACGGGCTTGTGGCGATGCTGAACAACTGGGCGACGTGCGACGGCCTGGCGCCCAGGTGCATTGCAAAGCACCGCGAAGAATTTCTTGATTATGTCGATCGTTACCTTACGGACGAGCGCGTCTTTGTGCGCAGATTTGCGCTCACCACGCTGCTGCACTTCTATGTGGACGAGCAATTCGTGCCCGAGGTCACCAGCCGCCTGCGCCGCGTGCGGGCAGAAGAGTACTACGTCTCCATGGCGGCGGCGTGGCTGGCGGCGGAGGTCATCATAAAATTCCGCGATGCGGGCGTTGCGCTGCTCAAAGAACACGCGCTCGATCGCATCACGCATAACCGCACCATCCGCAAGGCATGCGAGAGCCTGCGCCTTTCCGCCGGGGAGAAGGAACAGCTGCGCGCGCTCAGGCGACCTGTCATCCAATGATGTGACTTTTTTCGCCGGATTTTCAAAAAAGGATTGACAAAGCGAACAAAACGCGATAAAATAGTGAATATAACAAGTGAGATCCTGCCGGTGCCGGATCTGTACGGAGGAGAATACCATGTACGAAAAAGTTTGCAATATGCTCGCGCAGCAGTTGGATATTTCTGCCGATTCCATCACGCCCCAGTCCGAAGTCGTCAAAGATCTCGGCGCGGATTCGCTGGATGTCGTCGAACTGATGATGGATCTCGAGGACGAGTACGGCATCACCCTTCCCGAGGGCGACGTCGAAAAGATCAAGACGGTGCAGGACATCGTCGACATGATGGAAAAGCTTGCAAAGTAACAAAAAAGCTTCCCCGTAGCGGGAAGCTTTTTCATTGGGAGTGTGCGCGCCGCCGAGGCTATCTCGGCGGCGCGCATGCGTATGACGTCAGAATGGAAATACGTTTTGAAAAATCGGCGTCACTTGGTATAGGCGCTCGCGCCGTAGCTGTCGTGTGCGACGACGGCGGGAAAGTTTTCGACCTCCATTTTGTAGATCGCCTCGCTCAGAAGGTCGGGAAAGGCGACGAGCTCGCACGTCTTGACGGCATTGCCGCACAGCGCGCCCGCGCCGCCGATCGCGGCAAAGTATACCTTCTTGTTGCGCACGAGCGCCTCGCGCGTCTCCTCACTCATCTCGCCCTTGCCGATCATGCCGAGGAGCCCAAGATCAAGCAGGCGGGGGGCAAAGGAGTTCATACGCGCGGCGGTGGTCGGCCCGCAGCTCCCGCACGCCTTGCCTTCGGGCGCGGGACAGGGCCCCGCGTAGTAGATATAGGTATTTTTCAAATCGATGGGCAGGTCCTTGCCCGCGTCCAGCAGTTCAAACAGCCTTCTGTGCGCGCAGTCGCGGGCGGTGCAGATGGTGCCGGTGAGAAGGACGCCGTCCCCCGCGTGCAAACCTGCGATGTCCTCGGGCGAGAGGGGAAGATGCAACTTTTTCATATGGTCTCCTTTTCGCAGCGGATGCAGTGGCACTGGATATTGACGGCGACGGGCAGCCCCGCAATGTGTGTGGGCGCGATCTCGCAGGCGACGCCCAGCGCCGTCACCTTGCCGCCGAACCCCTGCGCGCCGATGGAAAGGGCGTTGATCTTTTCCAGCGCCTCCCGTTCGATGGACGCCACGTCCTCGCGCGCGTTGGGTGTGCCCGCGTCGCGCGTCAAAGCCTTTTTCGCAAGGAAGGCGCAGGAATCGAATGCGCCGCCGATGCCCACGCCCACATAGACGGGTGGGCAGGGACGCGAACCCGCGAGGCGCACCGCCTCGACGATGGCATTGATGATGCCCGCGCGCCCCTCGGCGGGGGTGAGCATATACAGCCTGGACATATTCTCGCTGCCAAAGCCCTTGGGCAGGAAGGTGATGTTCACCTGCTCGCCCGGGACGATCTCGACGTGCAGATGCGCGGGGGTGTTGTCGCCCGTGTTGACGCGGGTCAGTGGGTCGCAGATACTCTTGCGGAAGTACCCGTCCGCATAGGCGTGGCGCACGCCGTCGTCGACGGCGGCGGAAAGCGACGCACCCGTCAGGTGCACGTCCTGACCGAGTTCCAGAAGGACGACCGCCATGCCCGTGTCCTGACAGACGGGCATTTGCTCTCTTGCGGCGACCTGCTCGTTTTCAAGGATGGTATCGAGCGCAAATCTTGCCGCGCCCGACTCTTCATCGCGCGCCCGCTCTAAAAGCGCGTGGCATGCGGGCGTGAGCGTGATGCCCGCCTTGCGCGCCAGACGATAGACGCATTGGGAAATGAGGGAAGTATCCAAAGTTCTCATACCGCTATTATAGAACAATTTTTGCGATTTGCAAAGTTTTTCCTTGGACATTTCACAAATTTTTAGTATAATGTGAGCATGGAAGAAAGGGAAATATTCAACCAAAGGGCACTCGGAGAGGCGGGTGTCTCCTATTCCGTCGGCATCGTCCTCTATGTCGTCGCAGCGCTCATCTTTCAGGTCGTCGCGATGCTCTGTCTGGGCGAGGCGTACGGCGACGATCCCGCCGTGCAGTTTTTAAGCTATCTCCTGCCGCAGGTCTGCTTTGCGGCGGCAGCGCTCATCTTCTTCCGCCGCAGCAAGGTGCCCGTGCGCACGGTGTACCGCGGCGGCAGGGCAAAGTACTTTGTGCTCGCGCTGCTCTTGCAGTTCGGACTGCTCTTTTCCCTCTCGGAGCTCAACACGCTCTTTCTGGACTGGCTTTCCTCCCTCGGGTATGAAAGTCCTGCGAGCGCGCTCCCGCCCCTTACCGGCTGGAACCTTCTGCCCGCCATTCTCATCATCGCGCTCCTTCCCGCCCTGTTTGAAGAGACGCTCTTCCGCGGCATCCTCGTGGGGCGCATGCACGCCTCGGGCTGGGGGACGATTGCCACGGTCTGCATTTCGGGCGCGCTGTTCGCGCTCTACCACGGCAGCCCCGCGCAGACCATCTATCAGTTCTTCTGCGGCGCTTCCTTTGCACTGCTTGCCCTGCGCGCGGGGAGCGTGCTGCCCACTGCCGTCGCGCACCTTTGCAACAATGCGGTCATCCTCATTCTGACGTCCACGGGCTACGAGGTCGAAGGCAGCTGGACGATGCCGCAGGCGTGGCATATCGGGCTGTGCGTCGCGGCGGCGGTCGTGCTTATCGGCGTGCTCGTCTATCTCATCTTCTTCGATAAGTCGGGCGACCAAAAGGGCGGCGTGAAGGACGGCAAACGGTTTTTCCTCGGCGCGGGAGTCGGCATCGCCGTGTGCGCGGTGCTGTGGATCTCCAATCTTGTCACTGGATTTGTCGGCACGGGGGTGACAGGTGGTTAAAGTCAATCTCGTCTGCGTCGGGAAACTCAAGGAGAACTACTGGCGGGACGCCGTCGCGGAGTACGCAAAGCGCCTCTCCCGTTTCTGTAAGTGGGAAGTGCGCTAACTGCCCGAGCGCCGCTCGCCCGAAGAGGAGGCGGAGAGCATCTTGAAAGAGTGCCGCGGCTACATTATTGCGCTCGCCGTCGAGGGGAAAATGTGCTCCTCCGAACAGTTCGCGGCAAAGCTGAAACAGCTCTGCGACGCGGGAAAAGAAATCACGTTCGTCATCGGCTCCTCGTGCGGGCTCGCGCCCCGCGTCAAGCAGGCGGCGGACGAACTTCTCTCCTTCTCACCCATGACCTTCCCGCATCAGATGATGCGCGTTATTCTGTCGGAACAGGTTTACCGCGCCTTTATGATCAACGCGGGGGCGGAGTATCACAAGTAACGTCCATGGCGTGCCGCAAATCGCGCCGCGCTGCATACAATGGACGGTGAACGTCTATCAGGATATCGAGGCATTTTACAGGGAGTTTCGCGGCGAAAAGCGCATCATCGGAAAGAGCGCGGAGGGGCGTGATCTGTTTGCACTGTTTATCGGCACACATGCCCGCCCCGTCGGCATCGCGACGTACGCCATGCATGCGCGCGAATGGGTGACGGCATATCTCGCCATGCAGCATGTGCGCAGGGGACTGGTGACGGGCGGCGTGTGGGTGGTCCCGCTCGTCAATCCGGACGGCGCACTGCTCGTGCAGGAGGGCGCGCGTGCGGCAAAACAGGGGGAGCGGCTCTGCGCCCTGTGCGGCGGCGACTTCTCGCTCTGGAAAGCGAACGCGCGGGGCGTTGATCTCAACGTCAACTGGGACGCAAGGTGGGGAACGGGCGTGCAGAACGTGCGCTTCCCTTCGCCTGCAAATTTTATCGGCCCTGCGCCATTCTCGGAGCCGGAGACACGGGCGCTGCGCGATTTTACGTTGCAGGTCAGGCCCGACTTCACGCTTTCCTACCATACCAAGGGCGAGGTCATCTACTGGCATTTTCATCAGCCGCCGCTGCGGTTTAAGCGCGATCGGCGGCTCGCGGGGGTGCTCACGCGCGTCACGGGCTATCCCCTGGCGGAGGCGAAGGGCTCGGCGGGCGGCTACAAGGACTGGTGCGTGGAGAAGCTGAAGATCCCCGCGTTCACAGTGGAAGCGGGACGGGATGACCTCTCCCATCCGCTCGGGCTTTGTTCGCTGCCCGATATTTTGCAAAAAAATCTGGACGTGCTCGTCACGTTGACAAGGGAGTTTTAGCATGGAAGAGCGCTTTATGCGCGAGGCGCTGCGCCTTGCAAAAAAGGCGAAGGACTTGGGGGAAGTGCCCATCGGGGCGGTCGTCGTCGTGGACGGCAAGATTGTCGGGCGGGGCTACAATACGCGCACGCGCATGCAGCTCGCGACGGCGCATGCCGAGATGCGCGCCATTGACAGGGCGTGCAAAAAGCTCGGCTCCTGGCGTCTGCCGGGCGCGGAGCTGTACGTCACGCTGGAGCCCTGCCCCATGTGCATGGGCGCCGTCCTCAACGCCCGCATCGATCGGGTGTACTTCGGCGCGTACGAGCAAAAGGGCAGAAGTCTGACGACGGAGCTTGCAAACGCGAATCTTCTCAACCACACCGTGGAGGTCGTGGGCGGAGTCATGGAGGCGGAGTGCTCCGCCGTGCTCACCTCCTTCTTTACCGAGATGCGCGCCCGTGAAAAGGCGAAAAAGGCAGAACAGCCGCTAATATGTGCAGAGAGTATCGATTCCGATGAAAAATAGGTATTTGACAAATTACACATGCCCGACTATAATATATAGCCGGGCGCGCGTCCGCAGGAAGGGCGCATGTGCCCGATGCAACCATGAAATCATAAGGAGGAGTATTGTATGCTCGGCAATTTTACCTATTGCAATCCCACCAAGCTCTATTTCGGCAAGAACGCCCTGGAGGGGCTGAAGGAGGAGCTGCCCAAGTACGGGAAGAACGTGCTGCTTGTCTACGGCGGCGGTTCGATCAAGAAAAACGGCATCTATGACAAGGTCATCGCCGTTCTCAAGGACTGCGGCAAGCGCATTTTTGAGGACGCGGGCGTCATGCCCAATCCCACGACGGACAAGCTCGCGGAGGGCGTCGCGCGCGCACGGGAAGCGAAGGCCGATCTCATTCTCGCCGTCGGCGGCGGTTCGGTCTGCGACTATGCAAAGGCGGTCTCCGTCTCCGTCAACTGCGACGAGGACCCGTGGGACAAGTACTTCATCCGCTTCGAGGAGCCCACCTGCAAGATCGTCCCCGTCGGCTGCGTGCTCACGATGGTCGGCACGGGCAGCGAGATGAACGGCGGCTCGGTCATCACCAACCACGAGCAGAAGCTCAAGATCGGGCATGTGTTCGGCGAGGAAGTGTTCCCCAAGTTCTCCGTGCTCGACCCCGAATACACCTATACGCTGCCCAAATATCAGATGGTCTCGGGCATCTACGACATCATGTCGCACATCCTCGAGCAGTACTTCTCGGGCACGGACGACAACACGTCCGACTACATCATGGAGGGACTTCTGCGCTCGCTCATCCACAGTGCAAACGTCGCGGTGGAGGATCCCACCAATTACGAGGCGCGCAGCAACATCATGTGGACGGCGACCTGGGCGCTCAACACCTTTGTTGCCAAGGGCAAGGATACCGACTGGGAAGTGCACATGCTCGGTCAGGCGGTGGGCGCGCACACGGACGCGACGCACGGTATGACGCTTGCCGCCGTCTCCATGCCCTATTACC
>DXBS01000116.1 GCA_019116405.1 Candidatus Gallimonas intestinigallinarum
GGTGTGGAGTCGAACGGCGCTTTTATCGCCCTGATTGCAGGCGGAATCGTGCTGTTTTTGGTCTCCCTCGTGCTTGCATGCGGGTTTAAGACGCTGCAGCCCAATGAGTCCTACGTCTTTACGCTGTTCGGTAAGTATTACGGCTCTTTGAAGCGGGACGGCTTTTTCTGGGTCAATCCCTTCTGCTCGACGGTCAACCCTGCCCGCGCCATGATGGGAACAAATCGCAAGCTCTCCTTGAAGGCGATGACGCTCAACAATGAAAAGCAGAAGGTCAACGACGAGGAGGGCAATCCCATTGAGATCTCCGTCGTCGTCATCTGGCGCATCGTCAATACAGCGCGCGCGGTGTTCAACGTGGACAATTACATGGCATATCTCTCCACGCAGTGCGACGCGGCGATCCGTCAGGTCGCGCGCCAGTATCCCTATGACGTCTCCAGCAACGGCGACGAAAAGTCGCTGCGCGGCTCTGCGCAGGAAGTTGCGGACATTCTGCGCGGCGAGATCCAGGAGCGTGCCGACATGGCGGGTATCGAAATTTTAGAGGCGCGCATTTCCCACCTTGCTTATGCGCCCGAGATCGCGGCGGCGATGCTGCAGCGTCAGCAGGCGTCGGCGATCATTGCGGCAAGGCAGAAGATTGTCGAAGGCGCCGTCTCCATGGTCAAAATGGCGCTCGATAAGCTCTCCGACGAGCAGATCGTCGATCTCGACGACGAGCGCAAGGCACAGATGGTGAGCAATCTCCTCGTCGTTCTGTGCGGAAACAAGGATGCGCAGCCCATCGTCAACAGCGGGAGCATCTATTGATGCCGCGTTGTGAAAAGTGCGGCTCCGCTGCGACGGTGGAGATCGTTTTTTCGACGAGCGGCGGGCTGGTCGCCGTTCCAAAGGTCCAGCGCAAAAAATTGTTTCCGAAATATTCCTATATGACGGGCCGGGCATGTACGGACTGCGGCGCGGTGTTTGATCTGCGCCTGAACGAGCCGCAAAAGTTCAAGCCGTTCGTCAATTATTCTGGGAAATAACAGGGAGGCAAGTCATGACCGAACTTGTCAGACTGTATCTGAACGCAGGCAGGCTCGAGCGCTTCCGCCTTGATTCGCTTATTCAGGCGGGGCTGGTTCTGCTTGCGTTCGGCGGACTGTGTCTTGCTGTTGTATTTCTGGAACATATAGGGAGCGTGGGCGGCATCGTCTTGCTTGCGCTTTCGACGGCGGCGAGCATTGCGAGCATGGTTTCCGTTGCCCTGCAAAGGCGCTACACGTTCACGCTGTGTGACGCGCAGTATGCCGACGATCAGAGCACTGCGTCCGAGGAGGCGCGCGCCGTTTCCGAGCGGTACTATCGCCGCCTGCTCGTTCTCAAAGGGGAGGAGAGCGGGCCGCTTCAATGGATTGCTACGATCCTGCAATACGCCGCCCTGATCGCGGGGAGCGTCAGTTCTGCGCTGTATCTGTACAATGTCATCGGCAGTGAAGGATATATTTACTGCCTGCTCGGCGTTACTGCGGCGGTCTTTTTGGGGTTTGTTTTGCGCATCGTGCTCGCCATGCAAATGGAGAGCGCGTGCAGTCTGTTCCGCGTGGAGATGCGCCGCGAGATCGCCTTCTACCGTGCGCGTGCGACCCGTGAGGGCGTCAAAGTATCGCAGAGTACCGCGTCCGTCCTGCCCGTCGACCATTTTCTTACGGACGATCTGCGCGTGGAATACCGTCTGCTGCAAAAGAGGAGCGATGTCTCTATGATCGGCTGGATGATCGCATTCGTGCTCTTGTTTGCAAGTGGGCTGAACGATATGGCGCCGACTGCGGCGTTGGTGCTCGGCTGCATTTTCGCGGCGCTCGTTCTTTTTCTCATCGTGCGCATGGTACAGCTGCAGCGGCGGATCAACGCGCTGTGGAAGGCAAACGAGCGCTCGTTTACGGAGTCGGAAATTGATGAACTGCGCAGGAGCCTGCAAAATGCCTATCTTCGATTGCAGCGGCGGGGGAATCTCTTGTTTTTGAGCGCGATCGCGCTCGCCGTCATCGGTGCAATTGTACTGACGGCAGTCGGCTACGCTCTGGGCGAGGTGGACGCTGCCTCCCTTTGGGAAAACTTTGCGGGCACGGCGTTCCTCTTGCTGCTCGTGTTCGCAGTCGCGGCGTTCGTTATCTGGGTGATCATGTATGCAATGTACCGCAGGCGTGTTTCGCCCGTGGAAAAGCGTCTGAGCGAGATGAACGCAACGGAGAAGCAAGTATGAGTCCGCGTACAGTCCGCGTTACGGAGGAGCCTATGGACGAGGAAAAGAAGCAACGCAATACGACGAAGAAGCAGGTGCCTCTTCGCCTCTCGCCGTCGCTCTACGCCGAGCTCATGCAGTGGGCGGAGACGGATTTTCGCTCGCTCAACGGACAGATCGAATACCTTCTCACCGAGTGCGTCAAAAAGCGGCGCGGTGATGGGGAGGGAAAACAGGGGTCTTCCCGATAGAAAAATCGGGCAGGGTACTTGTTTCGCGCGGCATAATATGATAAAATAGAGAAAAAATCAAAGGAGAATGGAAAAATGGGAGATCTGGAGACCCCCGCAGAGAACGCTGCCTCCACGCAGGAGGGCGGCGCTCTGCCTGCGCAGGACGCGGCTCCTGCGCAAAACGTGCAGGTCTCGCCTGTGCAGGATACTTCGGCACCCGCAGACGGCGCGCAAGTGCTGCCTGTGCAGGATGCCTCGACGCCCGCAAATGGCGCGCAAGTGCCGCCCGCGCGGGGAAATGCCGAACAGTCGGCATGGACGGGGCGGACGCAAAACAATGACGCTGCCGACGGACAGCCGATCTACGAGATCAGGCAGCTTCCGACGGCGGCAAGCTATCACGAATCGGACGTGTCCGTGCTGGAGTGCCGCGGACTGAACAAGGCATACGGCGGGACGGTCGCGCTGTATAACGTCAACCTGACGGTGCGTACGGGCGGCGTTGTGGGCTTGCTCGGTCCCAACGGGAGCGGGAAATCGACGCTCATCAAGCTCGCCATGGGGATGCTGCAGCCCTCGATGGGGGAGATCCTCATCTGCGGGAAGAGACCGTCCCCTGCCACCAAGGCGGTCACGGCGTACCTGCCCGACACGCCTCACCTGCCGCGCTGGATGACGGTGGAAAAGGCATTTGACTATGTCGCGGACTTCTTCCCCGATTTCCGCAAGGATCGCGCCGACGAGCTCTTATCCCGCCTCAGAGTCGCGCCCAAGACCAACCTGAAGGCGCTCTCCAAGGGAAATCTGGAGAAGGTCTGCCTGATCGCGACGATGGCACGCGATGCAAAGCTGTATATCCTCGACGAGCCGATCGCGGGCGTCGACCCTGCGGCGCGCGACTTTATCCTGGAGACGATCATCTGCAACAAGCCGGAGTACTCGACCATCCTCTTGTGTACGCACCTGATCGCCGATATCGAGCCGGTGCTCTCGCACGCGATCTTTTTGAACCGCGGGCAGGTCGTGCTCGATAAGGACGTCAAGGACGTCTACGCGCAGGATAGAAAGACGCTGGATGAACTGTTCCGGGAGGTGTTCAGATGGTAGGAAAACTCATGAAGCACGAGCTGTATGCGATCGGCCGCGTGCTCATCTTCTTTGCGATCGCACTTTTAGGGCTTGCAGTTCTTCTGCGCATCATGTTTGCCGTCGCGCCCAACAGTACATTTTCGGTGATGATCCTGCTCTTCTATGTCTACGGACTGCTCGCGATGCTGATTGCCGCATTCTGGCTTGCGATCGTCCGCTTCTACAGGCCGCTCTTCACGGGGGAAGGGTATCTGACCCTCTCCATGCCCGTGTCGGCGGATCAGCTCATCTGGTCCAAACTCTTTTCGGCGCTCATTGCGGAGGCGTTTGCGGTCGTCGTCTGCGTCCTCTCGGGATGCATCTTCCTCATCGGGCTCGACGGCGAGATCTTGCAGCAATTGTGGGTTGTCGTGAGCGAACTTTTCACGCAGCTGGGATTCATTGTGCAGTACGATCCGCTCTACATTGTGGAGTTTGTCTGCCTCTTCATTGCTGCGCTGCCCATGAATCTGCTCATGTTCTACCTCATTCTGTCGCTTGCGCAGCTGTGCACCCGTCATCGCATCGGCATGGCGTTCGTCATCGGGTTTGCCTTCTCGATGGGGCTTTCCATCATCAATACCTGCGTGCTCATGCCCTTGTTGGATCTCATTTCCGTCCTCCATATCGCGCTGTGGGTCTGGATCGCGCTCTATCTCATTGCGGACGTTGCCTGCTTCCTGCTCGTGCGCTATATCCTGCGCAATAAGGTCAATCTCATCGTATGACGTTCCAGGAATATCTGCAGACGGAATACTTCAAAAAGCTGGACGGAAACCTGCGCGAATCCAAGCGGATGAAAAAGTGGATATGGATCCTCCTTGGTCTGTTTATAGGCGCCATGGTGGTCGGATATCTCTTGTTCGACGAGGAAAAGAATGATGCGGGAATCTGGGATTGGCAGAATATTCTGTCACTTTCCCTGGTCGGCGTCGGGTTTGTGTTCATGATCGTGCTGTGCGTGTTCGGCGCGCGCTACACCAAGCGGGACGACAACGGCAACGTTCGCCCCGCGTACCTGATCGCCCTTTGGCTGTACGCGTGGGAGGCGTTTTCGGACGGCTGGCGGGCGGAGAACGGGGTCGTCACGTTCTATCTCGATTGCCGCAGCGTGCGGCCCAAGGAGTACGAAATGTGGCTGGAGCGGGAAGAGGAGGCGGTGCAAGTGCTTCCCGATGCGCTCAAAGAGACGGGAGATATCATGGACGCCCTCCTCATCGTGCAGATGGGGCTCTATGCCTGGGTGGAGAAGGCCTCTCCCGTGCTGACCTCGGTGCGCTATCGCGTCAAGGAGAACGGCGTGCTCGCGGATAAAAAGTGGAGCTTTTTATGGCGGGAGGGAAAGCCCAAGTATGCGATGCGCCGCGTCAGATATTCCTACCGCCGTGCGCGCAGGATCGCGATGAAAAAGGGGATCATTGAACAATAAAAGGCTCTATAATAAATGTTGGGGTGAGGGAACTTGCTTCAACATTTTTTGTATAATGGCACAAAAAAAGAAGCATAGAAAGAAAATCTCTTGTAAAATGAATTTACCACAAAACATCCAAGGAGATATTCAACTATGCTTCATAAAGATTATACCACACAGCTGCTCGGCATCGCAAACGTTTCGGTGGATAAAATTGAAAAAAAGGATGATGCGACCTACATATTCCTTTCAACAGAGAAAGCTCAACAGATTTGCCCTTCCTGTGCAAATACAGTGCTGCATATCCACGATTACAGAATGCAGAAGATCAAAGATCTCAGTTTTCACGGCAAACCCTGCTATCTCATACTGCGCAAGCGCAGATATGTGTGTAAACATTGCGGGAAGAGATTTTCTGAGAAGTATGCATTCCTGCCCCGTTACTGCCATTTTACACAGAGGGTGTATTTATCCATCCTCAATTCCATGTCCAAAACGATGAGTTGCAAGAATATTGCAGCCGTGCACAATGTATCCCCTGCCACAGTCATGAGAATATTTGCATTGTGCGCATATCCTACTCGTCCGCAGTTACCGGAGGTATTAGGAATAGACGAATTCAAGGGAAACACGGGTGGGGAGAAATACAATTGTATTCTTACGGATATCGCGCGCAGAGAGGTGGTAAATATCCTGCCGAGCAGGAAGAAGGAGCAAATGAGGGAGTACTTCAGGCGATA
>DXBS01000014.1 GCA_019116405.1 Candidatus Gallimonas intestinigallinarum
AGCGCAAGCGAGATCGAAGCGTACCTCATGAAGACGAAGTTTTACAGCAGCATCTACATTTCGCTGGATACTCTGAAATACCTCAAAAAGGGCGGCAGGCTCACTCCCGCCGCGGCGCTCGTCGGGAGCATCCTGCGCATCAAGCCCGTGCTGCAGATCCAGGGCGAGAAGCTGGACGCATTCAAGAAAGTCCACTCGCTGACGCAGGCAAAACAGGTCATGATCGAGGCGGTCCGCAACGACCTGCGCACGCGCTTCGCCGACTATGTCAAAAACGGCGAAATGCAGATCTTCGTCGCGCACACCAACTACTATGAGGAAGCGGAAACTTTCAAAAAGGAGCTCACGGCGATCTTCCCGAGCATTCCCGTGACGCACGTCGATCCTCTTTCGCTTTCCGTCTCCTGCCATATCGGCCCCGGCTCGCTCGCCGTTGCCATGGCGCGCTGCCTCTGATGCAGGATAAAATCCGTACGCAAACGCCCTCGCCGTGATTACGGCGAGGGCGTTTTTATTTGTTACGTTTTGGATTGCGCGTCTGATCGAGCAGGTAGTCGATACTGGTGCCGTAGAAATTGGCGAGCTTGATCAGCACTTCCGTGGGGATATCGTTCTCTCCCGTCTCATACTTGGAATACCCCGTCTGGGACATCCCGAGCATCTTGGCGACCTGTGTCTGTGACAGATCGCGGTCCTCCCGTAAATCACGAAGCCTACGATACATACATACTCCTTTGCTGTGCTATCTGAATGCGCACCATTATGGAATATGTATGTGGAATCTTTTTGATTTTAATCTGTTTCAGGTTATTTACTAACCTTTACTTTCAAAATCACGTACAATCGTTCGTCTTACTCTGTCCGTATCACTCTTCGAGCAGGCGCAGCAGCATGGGGAGATCGGCACTGGTGAGCAGATTGACGATCTCGTCCCCCACCCTCCCGGATGACGTCACAATGACGGCGAGCAGCTTTCTGTTGTCCTCAAAGGCATCGATCGCCTCCTGGATGGTATTGTTCTTGCCAAGGACTTTGTAAAAGCGCATCATGTCGTCCTCGTGCAGGATCTTTTCGCAGGGGAGCTGCAGGCACTCCTCCATCGGGATGCCATCCGCCAGCGCCCGGCCGATGACGCGCACGATGCGGCGGTTGTTGAGCACGCCCACCATGCGCCTGCCGCGATACACGGGCAGGTTGGAATAGTTGGTCCTGGAGACGCGGTCGATCGCATCGGAGAGCGTGGCCTGCGCATCGATGCCCGTGACCGTCTTATCCTTGAGCGCGGACAGCAGCGGCGGCGCCTGCAGCAGCTGCGCCACATGGCAGATGGTGTGGGTGAGCTCATCGCACGGCTCGGCGATGATACGATCCTTTCTGCTCTCGTGGACGATGACGTTCCGAAGCCTTGCGCACAGCAGCAGATCTTCCTCGTACTTGCGCACCGTGCGATTGAACTGGGCGCAGCGGCGGACGAGGTCGGAAAATTGCAGATTCCCCTTGCCGCGATAGATGGCGCGCATGCGGGAGTCGATGATGTTGTAGGCGGAGATAAAATCCATTGCGTTTGACATACTCTGATTATAGCATATCCCGATGCAAATTTCAATCCCTAAAATTCGCCCCGTTTTTTGCGGAAGAAGCCGCGGCGACGGGTCTCGACGAGGTGATATTCCTGTTCGCGCGCAAGTTCAAACGTGCAGAGATTTTGCGGGGAAGCGAAGCGGACCTTGCCGCCGATGTCCGCGATGAAGGCATACCCGTAGCCGCACAGCACAAGCGGAATGCCGTAAAAATACGCCTGCGCGCGGGCGAGCACAAGTTCTATGCCGTCCGCAAACTGTTCAAAGATGCACACCGCCATGTCGGCGCCGCACACGGAGAGCGTCTCCGCAACGCGCGGAAAATAGACGTCCTCCGCTACGATGACGCCCAGTTTGCCCGCGCCTGTCTCATAGATCTTGATCCCCGCGCCCGCGCGGAAGACGCCGCCGTCGATGCGGTTGACCATATCCGAGACGCCCAGGATGCGCCCCTTCTCCGCCACGACGACCGACTTGCGGCGCAGCCTGCCTGCATCGGTGAAGCAGCCGCCGATCACCACGTTGCGCGCTTCCCTGGACAGGATCGCCACGTCCTCAAAGAGATTGGTCTCCCCGCGCAGTTCGCGCTCGTAGCTCACCTCGCCCAGCGCCTGGAACCCGCACATAATGACATTGGCGCCGCATTCCTGCAACCGCGCCGCATGCTCCGAAAGGCTGCCGTTGGTCATAAAACATATCCGCATAGACTCCACCCCACGCAGTATATGCCTGCAGCCGAATAATTGACAAAAAGGCGCGCCGAGACAGCGCGCCTTTTGGTATAGTGACTTAGTTATCTGTGCTTGCCCCTGAAGAAGAGCGCGACTGTTCCCGCGCCCGAGTGCGTGCCGATGACGCTGCCGATCATGTTGACAACGATCTTGCGCTCTCCGAAGCGCTCCTTGATGAGGCCGATGAGGTAATCGACGTCCTCCCGGCAGTCGCCGTGGCTGATGAAGATGGGATCGTCCTTGTCCAGCGTCTGCAGTTCGACCATCTTGTCGACGAGCGCAGAGATGGATTTGCGCCTGCCCATCGTCTTGCCGATCGCGATGAGGTGCCCCGCGTCGTCCACATGCAGGACGGGCTTGATGCGCAGAAGCGAGCCGATCGCCGCCGTCGTGCCGGAAACTCTGCCGCCGCGCTTCAAGTGGAACAGATCGTCCACCGTGAAGTAGTGGCAGATATGCCACTTCAGATCCTCCGCATAGGCGACGGTCTCCTCCAGCGTCGCGCCCGTATCCGCCTTTCTGACGACATAATCGACAAACAGCCCCTGTCCCAGAGAGGCGCAGAGGGAGTCAACCACGCGCACATCCACATTGGGATAGGAAGCCTTGATCTCCTTTGCCGCGGCAAGGTAGCTCTCATAGGTGCCCGAAAGTCCGGACGAGAAGGCAACAATGAGGACGTCCTTTCCCTCCTTGGCAAACGGCTCGATGTGCGCCAATGCCTGCGCGGGCGTGATCTGAAAGGTCTTGGGCATTGCGCCGTTCCGGAGAAGTTCATAGAACTTCTTGACGTCCATCTCGCCGCCGTCCTCGCCGTACGTCTCGCCGTCCAGCGTGAAGCCGAGTTTGATGCAGTCAATATCGTGCTGCGTATAATATTCTGCGGGCAGATCGCTGCCCGTATCCGTGATCAGAACAAATTTTCTTGCCATAGCTATCGTTCCATCCTTGCGAAAATTTCTTTAAGAAAAATTATACACAAATGGAACGAATTTGTCAATTGCTGAAGCCTCATTTAGCGCAGCTGCGTAAAATTTTTCACGCGGTTGACCCGAAAGCTCAGCGTAACAAGCGATTTTCCGCGCTCCTCGCGCACGGAAAAGGCGAGTTCGCCGTCCAGTTCGAAGTACTCCTCCGCGACATGCGCAAAATCGCGCACGGCAGCCGCCTCGCACGCCTCGCTGATGATCGCCTTGTCATGGCGCAGAATGCTCTCCAGTCTCTCCTTGTCCCTCATTTTCTTCTCCTTTTTTCAATCTGCGGCAGATTGACGCACGCCTCTGCCAGCGCGCGGAAGGCGCGCGAGCGAGACAGGACGTTTTCCCTGAAAATTTTGTCCTCTTCCGTGACGATGCCCACGAGCGGGATGCGCAGCGCCGCCGAGATCTCGTCCGGCGTGAGCATGCCTCCCCGCCGCCTCTCCCGCCGCACCTGATTGACCACGAGCCCCACCGAAGCAAACTTGTAACTCTTTAAGATCCCCGCCACGCGGTCGGCATCCCGCAGCGCGGAGATGTGCGGCGTCGTGACGAGCAATGCCTCCTCCGCGCAGGATGCGGCGCGGTGGAAGCCATCCTCGATCCCTGCGGGCGAATCGATGAGGATAAAATCAAACTGCGGCGCGAGCGAATCGAGGATGAGGCGGATCGCCTGCGGGGAGACGTAGCGCTCCAGAACGCGGTTGCTGGACAGGACGTGCAGCGTCGGATAGCGCGGGTGCGGCACGAGCGCCTGTTTGGGACGGCACCGCCCCTCCACCGCGTCGAGCACGTCATACAGGGCGCGGTTTTCGACGCCGAGCACGACGTCCGCGTTGTTGAGCCCAAAGTCGAGATCGCACACGATGACGCGGTAGCCCTGCCGCGCAAGCTGGACGGCAAGGTTGCAGCAGACCGTCGTCTTGCCGACGCCCCCCTTGCCCGATGTGATCACGATCTTTCTCGCCATACGGCCCTCCCGCGCGCGCATTTTCCCGTATTGTATCATGAAGCCCGGCAACATATTGCGCAAGAATGTGTCGCATTCTATCACATTTTGGCAAATGGAAAGGACCCTGCATTAGCAGGGTCCTCATCCGTCACATGTCAGCGCTGCAAAAGGCGCCTGATGTACTGTTCGTATTCTTCGTCGGTAAGTTTTTTGATCTTTTTCTTCGCCATCGTAAGCCTCGCTCCATGTAGTACCGACAGTATGGACCGAAGCAGCTCCTTTTATTCGGTACGGAGCGCAATGACGGGATCCTTCTTTGCTGCAGACTGCGCGGGAATAAGTCCCGAGATGAGCGTCAGGACGACGCTGACGCAGACCATGATGAATGCCGTCAATGCGGGCAGCGACGCGATCCCTCCGATCCCCGTCAGCGATTCCAAAACAAGGCTGATGACGATGCAAAGCAGATAGGAGATCGCAATGCCGATGAGCCCTGCCGTAAGCCCGATGATGAAGGTCTCCGCATTGAACAGGTTGCGCACGTCCTGTTTGCGCGCGCCGAGCGAGCGGAGGACACCGATCTCCTTGACGCGCTCGACGACGGAAACATATGTGATGATGCCGATCATGACCGAGGAGACGACGAGCGAGATCGCCGTAAACGCCACGAG
>DXBS01000117.1 GCA_019116405.1 Candidatus Gallimonas intestinigallinarum
GGCGCGAGCCAGACGGGGAACTTGCCCGCGAAGTGCTCGATGAGGATGCCGATGAAGCGCTCGATGGAACCGAACACGACGCGGTGGATCATGATCGGGCGGTGTTTCTGTCCATCCTCGCCCACATATTCGATCTCAAAGCGCTGGGGAAGCTGGAAGTCCAGCTGAATGGTGCCGCACTGCCAGGTGCGCTTGATGGAGTCCTCGAGGTGGAAGTCGATCTTGGGGCCGTAGAAGGCGCCGTCGCCCTCGTTGACGACATAGTCCAGCCCGATGCTGTCCAGCGCGGCGCGCAGGGCGTTCGTCGCCGCCTCCCAGTCCTCATCGCTGCCGATGGAGTTATCGGGACGGGTGGAGAGTTCGACGTGGTACTTGAACCCGAAGAGCTTATACACTTCGTCGATGATGCGCACGACGCCCTTGATCTCGTCCGTGATCTGCTCGGGCAGCATGAAGATGTGTGCATCGTCCTGCGTGAAGCACCTTACGCGCATCAGCCCGTGCAACTGACCGCTCTTTTCGTGGCGGTGAACGATACCCAGCTCGCCCATGCGGATGGGAAGATCCTTATAGCTGTGCGGCTGGGTCTTGTACACGAGCAGGCCGCCCGGGCAGTTCATGGGCTTGATCGCGCAGTCCTCGCCGTCGATCTTGGTCGTGTACATGTTCTCCTTGTAGTGATCCCAGTGTCCCGAGGTCTCCCAGAGCGAGCGGTTGAGGATGATGGGCGTCTGCACTTCGACGTAGCCCTCGCGGCGGTGGATCTGACGCCAGTAGTCGATGAGCGTGTTCTTGAGGATCATGCCGTTGGGCAGGAAGAACGGGAAGCCCTTGCCCTCGGGCAGCAGCGCGAACAGCTTCAGCTCCTTGCCAAGCTTGATATGATCGCGCTTCTTCGCCTCTTCGAGCATCTGGAAATACTCGTCCATCTCGTCCTTCTTGGCGAATGCCGTGCCGTAGATACGGGTGAGCATCTTCTTCTTTTCGTCGCCGCGCCAGTATGCGCCCGCGATGGAGACGAGCTTGAACGCCTTGATCTTGCCCGTGGAGGGAAGGTGCGGTCCGCGGCAGAGGTCGGTGAATGCGCCCTGCTGATAGAAGCTGATCTCCTCGCCCTCGGGAAGGTCCTGAATGAGTTCGACCTTGTACGGCTCATGATACTGGCTCATGAGCGCGATCGCCTCCTCGCGGGGGAGCGTGAAGCGGCGGATGGGCAGGTTGCTCTTGATGATCTTGCGCATCTCCGCCTCGATCTTCTCGAAGTCCTCCATCGTGATGGGCGTCTTGAAGTCGACGTCATAGTAGTAGCCGTTGTCGATGACGGGACCGATGGCGAGCTTGCAGGTGGGGAATATCGTCTTTAACGCCTGCGCAAGGACATGCGCGCAGGTGTGGCGGTAGACCTCCAGCCCCTCCTTATCCTTGAGCGTGACGATCTCGACGGCGTCCCCCTCCCTGAGGACGTGCGAGAGATCGACAAGTTCGCCGTTGACCTTCGCCGCGACTGCGGCGCGGGCAAGCCCTTCGGAGATCGCCTGCGCCGCGTCCTGCGCGGTCGCGCCCTCCGCGAGCTGCATCTTATCTCCGTTCTTCAAAACGATCTGCATAAATTTCCTCCTGTTGCGGCGACGCCGGCAAATACACAAAAAACGCGCCCCTAAAACTCCCCGTCGGGAAGATTTAAGGACGCGAAACTTCGCGCGGTTCCACCTTAATTGCCGAACTTCGGCCGCTCTTTTTTCGTTGTTTTGCAAGGGAAAGCGGTTTCATGCTCCGATTGCCGCTGCGGATCTTCCAGCCTGGGATCCGCTCTCTGAAAACTGCGCACGGGACTACTTGTCTTTCCGTATCCGTATTATAATTTAAGGCGCGCGTTTTGTCAAGAAAATATCGCGCGCTCGGCGTAATATTTTTGCAAAAAATCGCCGATGGAGTCCTCCACCTCGCCCAGGCAGTAAATAAAGCCCGCGTCCGACAAAACGATCTCCGTCTCCATGTCCTCCGCGCCCGTCAGGCGGCTGCGGCGCAGGGGCGAAAAGTCCTCGCCGTACACTGCGTTGCCCTTGAGGTAGATGGTATTGCGGCTCTCCCCCGCCAGAAACTCGCAAAAGCGCTTGAGATCGGGCACGGAAAAGCCAGCCGGGATATAGGCGACGATCTTCTCCCACTTCTCCCGGAGCGCGCCGAGGCGAAAGGCGTACACGCCGTCCACGGCGCACGGGCGGAGCACGGGCACCTTTCTGCGGACATACGCCATATCGCCCGTATAGTCCGCCGCGATGAGCGCCGCGGCAAGCAGGCGCCGCTCACGCCTTGGCAGACAGACACACAGCCGCTCTTCCAGAAAGCGGTACTTATAGCCGACGCACAGCACCTCGGCGACGGCGCCCGCCACCCTGCCGGAAAAGGCTGCGGCGTCCGGGACCTCCAGCCGCACGACGGCGCGCCCGCCGCCAAATTCGATCTCGCCCCGTCCGCCCAGCGCCGCGGCGTCCGTTAAAAGCGTGTTGTACAGATAGGAAAGATAGGCGCCGTGTTCCATGCGCTCGGATAGTTCGATCGTCTCCACATATCTATTGTATGAAGTTCGCGCCGTTTGATTCCTCCTGCATATAAGCCGCCCTGTTTTCCGCAAAAGCGGGACAAAATGCACGAAAATGCAAAACAGCGAGCGTCAGGCTTGACATTTCCCCTTCTATATTGTAAAATAACGGGAACAAATGCATCTTGAGAGGAAACGCATGGATTATCAAGCAATCGAGCGAAAATGGCAGGCTCGGTGGGAAAAGGCAAAGATCAATCAGTTTGACAAGAAGTCGGAGCGCAGGAAGTGGTACGTCCTGGAGATGTTCTCCTACCCTTCCGGCGCAAAGCTGCATATCGGGCACTGGTACAACTACGGGCCCACGGACACCTATGCCCGCTTCAAGCGCATGCAGGGCTACAACGTGTTCCAGCCTATGGGCTTTGACGCCTTTGGCCTGCCCGCGGAGAACTACGCGATCAAGACGGGCATCCACCCCAAGGACTCCACCGAGAAGAACATTGCGACGATGGAGGGTCAGCTGCGCGCAATGGGCGCGATGTTTGACTGGTCCGCCGAGGTCAAGACGTGCGAAGAAAACTACTACAAGTGGACGCAGTGGATGTTCCTGCAGCTGTACAAGAAGGGACTTGCCTACCGCAAAGCCGCGCCCGTCAACTGGTGCCCCTCCTGCCAGACCGTGCTCGCAAACGAGCAGGTTGTGGACGGCTGCTGCGAGCGCTGCGGCACGCAGGTCGTGCGCAAGAACCTGACGCAGTGGTTCTTCAAGATCACCGACTACGCGGAAGAGCTTCTGACCGGGCTGGACGCACTCGACTGGCCGGAAAAGACCAAGAATATGCAGCGCAACTGGATCGGCAAGTCCACAGGCTGCGAGATCGAATTTGAGTGCGACGGCGGACAGAAGATCCGCGTGTTCACCACCCGCTGCGACACGGTATTCGGCGTGACGTACGTCGTGTTGGCGCCCGAGCACCCCCTTGCACGCGAGCTCACGACGCCCGAGCAGCGCGCCGCCGTCGAGGCATATATCGAAGAGGCGGCAAAGGCGAACGAGATCGAACGCCTCTCCTCCACCCGCGAAAAGACGGGCGTATTCACGGGCGCGTACTGCACCAACCCCGTCAACGGCAAGAAGATCCCCATCTATCTTGCCGACTACGTCCTTGCAACCTACGGCACGGGCGCGGTCATGGCGGTTCCCGCGCACGACGAGCGCGACTACGCCTTCGCGACCAAATACAATCTCCCCATCGTCAAGGTCATAGAAAAGAAGGGCGGCGAGACACAGCTTCCCTTCACCGAGGACGGCATCATGGTCGGCTCGCTGCAATTTGACGGGCTGTACGGCGACGAGGCGCGCGCGGAAGTCGCCGCCTACATCTCCAAGCTGGGCAAGGGAGGCAAGAAGGTCAACTACCGCCTGCGCGACTGGCTGGTGTCCCGTCAGCGCTACTGGGGCGCGCCCATTCCCGTCATCCACTGCCCCGTCTGCGGCGACGTCGCAGTCCCCGAAAAGGATCTGCCCGTAAAACTACCCTACGACGTGGAGTTCCGCCCCGACGGCAAATCCCCGCTCGCCAAGCACGACAAGTTCATGCACACGACCTGCCCCAACTGCGGCGGGCCCGCGGAGCGCGATCCCGACACGCTGGACACCTTTGTCTGCTCGAGCTGGTACTACCTGCGCTATGCGGATGCGCACAATGAAAAAGAGCCGTTCTCCCGCGAGGCGGTGGACAAGATGCTGCCCGTGGACGTGTACGTCGGCGGCGCGGAGCACGCCTGCATGCACCTTTTGTATGCGCGCTTCTTTACAAAGGCGCTGCGCGACATGGGATATCTGGACTTCGACGAGCCCTTCAGGCGGCTTGTGCACCAGGGCGTCATTTTAGGGCCCGACGGCAACCGCATGAGCAAGTCGCACGGCAATATCGTCTCGCCTGACGAGTATGTGTCGACGTACGGCTCGGACGCCTTCCGCCTCTACCTCATGTTTGGTTTCTCCTACACGGAGGGCGGGCCGTGGAACGACGACGGCATCAAGGCGGTCGCAAAGTTCTTGGATCGCGTCGAGAAGATCGTCACCAGGACGAACGCCTGCAAGACGCCCAGGGAACCGGGGTTGTACGGCGCGGAGGAAAAGGCGCTCGATTACGCCAAGAACTACGCGATCGACCGCGTCTCGCGCGATCTGGAGGCATTCTCCTTCAATACGGCGATCGCGCGCATCATGGAGTTCGTCAACGCGCTCTACAAGTACGACGGTTTGGAAAACAAAAACATTGCCGTGGAAAAAGCGGCGGTGCACGATCTGGTGCTGCTGCTCGCCCCCTTTGCTCCCCATGTCTGCGAGGAGCTTTGGGAGATGATCGGCGGCAAGGACTTCATCATCGAGGAGAGCTACCCCGTCGCCGATGCAAAGGCGCTCGTCCTCGACGAGAAGGAGTACGCGGTGCAGGTCAACAGCCGCATGGTGTGCAAGGCGATGATCGCCACCTCCCTTTCGCAGGAGGAAGTCGAGCAGCACGTCCTGACGCTTCCCGAAGTGCAGGAAAAGCTTGCGGGCAAGGCGGTGAAAAAGTGCATCGTCGTCCCCGGGCGGCTCGTCAATCTGATCATCGGATAATTTTCAATTCACATAGCAGCGCCGCCGTGCCAGTTGGCACGGCGGCGCTTTTCTGTTTTGGTACAAATCTGAAGGGTACGTCACCCGTTTTTCCGCATCGAACTCACAATGTGGCGGGCGTACAGCCGCGCGACGTTGATGCCCGTCACGCGCTCAAAGGTGCCGAAAAAGGCGTTGGAGTTGACCTCGCATACCTCGAAGCCGTCTTTGCCGAATAACAGGTCTACCCCGCAAAAATCCAGTCCGAGGGCATCTGCGACCTTCTCACAGAGGGCGGCGGTGGCGGTATCGAGCGGATATTGTTCTCCCCTGCCGCCCAGCTCGGCGTTGGAGCGGAAGTCGGTCTCCGAGACGCGGCGCATGGCTGCGATCGCGCGCCCGCCCACGACGAGCACTCTGAGGTCTTTGCCCGCGCTCTCCGCGACGAACTTCTGAAAGAGGTGCGGGCGCAGTTTGAGCTCTTCCGCAATGGAGGTAAGCTGCGCGCGGTCTCTAGCGAGGTATACCCCCTTTCCGAGCGACCCGTAGCACTCCTTGACGACGACAGGATAGCCGAGCACGCGCTCCACCTTATCAAGAAGCGCCGCGGAAACGGGCGCACCCGGGGTATAGCACAGCGGCGCGGCGAGCGTTGCGGGCATGCGCACGACGCCCGCGAGCGCCATGTGCGTACGCATCTTGTCGTCGCAGACCTCCACCGCCTGCGCGCGGTTGAAAAGGCGCATGCCCGCGCCCTCCAAAAGGCGCGGGACATACTTATCCTTATCCAGATAGACGCAGAAATCATATTCTGCGACGTCCGCTTTGATGCCGCCGTCCAGATAGGCGGGGCAAAAATCGTTGCGCTTCAAATCTGCCGCAACGCCCAGTTCCGCCAGCTCTTCCTGCAGGCGGCGGGGCTGATAGAGTTCATGATCGCTGTGCGTATACGCATTGACGAGGATGAGTCCCTTCATTGCGTTCTCCTTTTTCGCTCGTTTTTCAGGGTACGTTATAGTGTAAGGGAAAAATACGAAGCACGCCTTTGGCGGTATCTTTTTGGCGTCTTATTGCTCATCTTCCTTGCAATACCCCGGTATTGCGGCGTCATCGCGTCGCGGCAAGGCGCTTTTTGCGAAAGTTCGGCTTACGCCAAACATTGCGCTTTAATCGCCTGCCGCTCCTCTTTCTCAAAATTCTTTATAAAGAATTTTGAGAAGAAGCTGAGGTGCTCGCCAAAGGTGCATAGCAATCAAAAGCGGCAAGACGGGCGTCCCAGACGCGGCGAAGCCCGCAGGGCGTGCCCGGTGGCACGGTCAACGGCTTCAACAATGCGGTCCCCGGTTTCCGCTTTTGATCGGGTTCGTATTACTCCCTTACACTATGCCGTCTGTTGTGCTTCCTGCTGCTCGGTGCGCAGGAACAGCCCGTTTTCACCGCAGTCAAGCACGATCTTCGCGCCTGCTTCGGGATTTTCCTTGACGATATACTTCGCAAGCAACGTCTCCGCGCGCGACTGGATGAACCGCTTCAACGGTCTTGCGCCGAACATGGGGTCGTAGCCGTTGTCCGAAATAAACCCGACCGCGCGGGGCGTGACCTCGAGTGTGAGATTTTCCTGCGCAAGGCGCTTCTTGAGACGCTCCAGCAAAATTTCGACGATCTTGTCGATATTCTCGCGCGTGAGCGGCTTGAACATGATGATCTCGTCCAGACGATTCAAAAACTCGGGGCGGAAGGAGCGCTTCAGAAGCTCCGCCACCTGCTCGCGGGCGCGGGGGCTGATCTCGCCGTCCTCGATGCCGTCCATGATGATATCCGAGCCCAGATTGGAGGTCAGGATGATGATGGTGTTC
>DXBS01000118.1 GCA_019116405.1 Candidatus Gallimonas intestinigallinarum
GGGCGCGATGATGGTCATCTCGGGCGCAAACGCCTTGATGGTCAGCTCGAAGCGCACCTGATCGTTGCCCTTGCCCGTGCAGCCGTGGCAGATGGCGTCGGCGCCCTCCTTCTTTGCGATATCCACGATCGCTTTTGCGATGACGGGACGCGCAAACGACGTGCCGAGCAGGTATTTGTCCTCATAGACGGCGCCCGCCTGAATGGTCGGGAAGATGTAGTCCTCGACGAACTCCTTCTTCAGATCGAGCACATACAGCTTGGAAGCGCCCGTCTTTTTCGCCTTCTCCTCCAGCCCGTCCAGCTCAGTCCCCTGCCCGACGTCGCCCGACACCGCGATGACTTCGCAGTTGTCGTAGTTCTCCTTCAGCCACGGGATGATGATGGACGTATCCAGCCCGCCCGAGTACGCAAGAACGACTTTTTTGATCTTCTTTTCCATGTTAAAATTCCTCTATTGAATTTTTTCATACGCCATTATACAAACGTCGGGGGCGCAAGTCAAGCATTTGCACCCCCGTTTGCAAAATTATTTGATAATTATTGTATATTTTTGTTAAAATATGAATATATGCATAAAATATACATAATTTGTGTATAATTACACATCTCTATGCACGGAATCGATCAGCGGATAGAAGGCGCGCAGGTCCGCTTTCACGAATGCCTCTTCGTAGCGCTTGGTAAAGGGAACGTGGGTATAGAAGATAAAACGGTCCTCGGAGCCATGTCCGCGAAAGGTCGCAACGTATCTTCCGTTCTTCGCTTTGACATCGATGCAGCCGCCCTGCGTATCATAGGTGAAGATCTTGCGCTTGGTCGTGAGATGCACGGACTGCTCGGTGACCTCCAAGGCGATGACCGTGCCCATCGAGACGTGCATCGCGTAGTACCCGTAAATGACGAGATAGACGATGACGACTGCGGGCAGGACAAACCAGAACCCGATATACCCGAGGAATGCAAACACGGCGCAGACCATGATGGCAGGAATCGCAAAACAACTGAAAATGACAAAGGCTTTTTTCATCCGCTTGACGTACGTTTCAAGCGTGGGTGGTTTCCGGATCATGGAACAATCCTCCTCTGTGGCAAAAAAAGACGCCGCAACCGTGGCGGCAAAGTTTCAGGCAAACCAGACGCGGAACTGGGTAAGCGTCTCCCCGTCGCAGCGCACCTCGCAGACGGCGCCGTCCTCCGTGTCCTCGCGCACGAGCACAAGTTCACAGCCCGGCTTCGCCTGTTTGCCGTAGGTGATCTGGAACGCTTTGATCTTCCGCGCGCGCAGCTCGTCCATCGTAAAGCAATCAAAAAAGAAGTCCGCATACTTTGCGTTGTTGGCATGCAGATAGTGATCGCAATGGCTGACGCCCACCCGCATACGGTAGATCTCCTTCCCGTCCTTGACGTGAGGGATCTTCCACGCAGGCGGCTGCACGACCTTTTCGGCGCGGTAGGGACAGCGCGTATGTACTTCCCCCATCGCCTCGGGCAGCAGCAGGGAAAAACTTTGCAGATCGACCAGGCACCAGCGGGAAGCGACGGCTGCGACCTCCTCATCCCCCACGAGCGCGCGGTAGTGCCGCTCAAAGAAGACGCGGCGGGGCGGAAGCGGCCACGTCTGCATCGTGATGCGCTCCCCCAGCATGACGGGACGCCGGAACTCGCAATAGCTGTTGACGATGATAAATCCGTAGCCTTCAGGCTTTAAGTCGGCATAGCCGAAGCCAAGCTCGTCCGCGCTCGCCGTAGCCGCTTCCTGCGCAAGATCGAGCAGCGAGGAAGGCTTGAGCTCATCCTTAAAATCAAAGTAGGAATAGGGCAGATAATAGGATGTGGTATTGCAATATTCGCTCATATGTACTCAGTATATCACGCGCGCGCGTGAAAGTCAAACAGATTTCGCCAATCAGGGCGCATCCCCCAAAGACATTGCCGCAAGATAGGCAAGCGTCCCGGAGCAGATGGTCTCGGCAATCCGCTGTCGATATTCCTGCGTCAAGAGAAGCGCCTCGTCCGCGGCGTTCGTCAGAAACCCACACTCCACGATGACGGAGGGATAGTCACTGCAATTGAGCACATAATAGTCCCCCTTGAGCGCCTCATTTTTGCGGACGCACTCGGGCATGGAGTTGAGCGCCGTCTGGATGGAACAGGCAAGCGTGTGGGAAGACTCGCTCGTCTCGCGGAAAAAGACCTGCGCCCCGCGCCGTGAGGAGAGCGGAAAGGAGTTCTGGTGCACCGAAATGACCGCAGCGGGTTCGCTCTCTGCAATGATCTCCGCGCGCTTTTGCATATCGCGCTTCTTGTAGCCCGCCGTCGCCGCGCCGTACAGCCCCGCCTCCGTCAGACGGGTCTGCACGACGAGAAAGCCCGCCTCCTCAAACTCCGCCTGCAACAGCCGCGCGATCGCGAGGTTGATGTCACTCTCCTTGGTTTTAGTTGTCACGCCGACCACGCCGCCGTCGATGCCGCCATGCCCCGCGTCGATGACGATCGTGAGTCGTATGCTCGCCGCTGCCGTCTGCACGAGCGCGTACAGGCAGATGCCCACCGTCATGGCAATGGACAAAAGGATCGCCACCGCACAAAACAGAACGCGGTGCCGGTAAAAAAAGCCGCCCTTCATGGGACTATTGTATGCGGACGAGCCATGCAAAATGCCGCAGGAAGACAAAAGGACGGGAAATCCCGTCCTTTGAACAATCAGGAGATGACGCGCAGCACCGTTTCGACGTGCCCGACGCCCTCCAAGGCATTGATCTTGGCAACCGCGCCGCGGACGGCGAGCTCGCGCGTCTCGTGCGTGATGAGCACGAGCGGGACCCTCCCGTCCACACCGGTGGGTTTCTGGATCATCTCGACGATGGAGACGTTGTGTTTGCCGAAGATCGCGGCGATCTTTGCAAGAATGCCCGCTCTGTCCTCCACCATGATGCGCAGATAATATGCGCTCTTGAAGTCGCTGATGAACTTGGTGTCCTTGTCGGCGCCCGCCGTGTTCTTGAAGGTGGAGTACTTGTTCTCGCTGTGCGTCGCCGCATAGATGATATCGGAGACGATCGCACTGCCCGTGGGAAGCGCGCCCGCGCCCCTGCCGTAGAGCATGACGTCCCCCACCGCGTCCCCTGTGAGGTAGACGGCATTGAAGCTGTCGTTGACGGCGGCGAGCGGGTGTCCCTGACGGACGAACGTGGGATGCACGCGCACCTCGATGCCTGCATCCGACTGCTTGCCGATGGCGAGCAGCTTTAGTACATACCCGAGCGCCTTGCCGTCCGCAATGTCGTCCCTGGAGATGTTCGTGATGCCCTCACGGTAGATCTTGGAGAAGGGAACCTTGGTATGGAAGGCGAGCGAGGAGAGAATGGAGAGCTTATATGCCGCGTCAAATCCCTCGACGTCCGCCGTGGGATCCGCCTCCGCGTATCCGAGCCGCTGCGCCTCTTTGAGGCAGTCCTCGTATGAGGAGCCCTCGTTGGTCATCTTGGTGAGAATGTAGTTGGTCGTCCCGTTGATGATACCCATCATCGAGGAGATCTTGTTGCCCTGCACGCCGTCCAGCAGCGTACGGATGATGGGCACGCCGCCCACGCAGCTCGCCTCGAAGTACAGCCCCGCGTTCTGGCGCTTTGCCGCGCGCTCCAGCTCGTGCGAGTACTTGCAGAACAGCTCCTTGTTGGAGGTGACGACCGTCTTGCCCGCATTGAGCGCCGCGAGCACAAATTCGCGTGCCACCGAAATGCCGCCGATGACTTCGACGACGATATTGACGTCGGGATTGGAGACGATCTCCGCGATATTGGACGCGATCTTGTCCTCGGGAACGCCCAGGGCGAGCGCGCGTTCGCGGTTGAGCTCGAGCACGCTCTCGACCACGATATCCACATTCTGCGTTTTCTGATAGAATTCCCTGTGCTCCGTGAGGATGCGGTAGGTGCCTCCCCCCACAACGCCGAGACCGAGAATCGCAACACCGACTTTCTTCATAAGACTTCCTCCGAACTGTTCAGATCGTATAAATATTTGAGCCCGTCGAGCGTGAGCATCCTGTCAATGACGTCGATGCAGTCCGTCTCCTTGGCGATGGTCTCAGAAAAACCGCCCGTCGCGATCGTGAGCGCATCGCTTGTCTTGAGCTCCTTTTTGATCTTTTTGACAATAAACTGGACCAATCCCGCAAACCCGAACACGATTCCCGCCTGCATATTGGTGACGGTGTTGGTCGCAATGACGCTTTTGGGCGCTTCGATCTCCACGCGCGGGAGCTTCGCCGTTCCCGAGACGAGGCTGTCCAGCGCGCCCTTGATGCCGGGCGCGATGACGCCGCCGATGAACTCGCCGTCCGCGCCGAGAATGTTGAACGTCGTCGCGGTGCCGAAATCGATGACGACCATGGGCTTGCCGCAGCCGTACTTTTTGAGCGCGGAGACGTTGTTGACGATGCGGTCCGCCCCCACCTCGTGCGCGTTATCCACGCGCATTTTCAGCCCCGTCTTCATGCCGGGTGCAATCTGCTTGGGGACGATATCAAAGTACACCCGCAGCATGTGTTCGATGGTATAGTCGAGCGACGGCACAACGGAGGAGAAGATCCCGCCTTTGATCTCCGCGGGCGAGATGCGGTTGACGGAGAGCATGTCGACGATCTGCGCGCCGTACTCATCAGACGTGCGCTTGAGATCGGTGGACACGCGGAAGGAGACCTTCAGCTCACTTCTGTCAAAGACCGCATACTTGATATTGGTATTCCCGACGTCGATGCAAAGGATCATTTCTCACTCCGATTTTTGTTCTGCGGCATCTGTCGCGTGTTTGCCGTGCTTTTTACGCACCTGCTTTTCCACGATCAGAACGATGCGGTGGACGGCGGGCGCCAAGAGGACGTTGATGACGATCTCCAGCACGAAGTTGAGCCAGATCAAGGCAAAGACCGCCACAAAGACGGCAGACGCACTCGCCTCCGTGCCCATGAACTGCGCCGCGGCATCCTTCATGAGAACGATTCCCAAAAGGTAGATGCCCGTATTGAAGACCGCGACCGTGACAGAGGCGACGTACGCCGCGATCAGCTTATTCTTCTTTGCGATCAATTGATAGAACAGCCCCGCCACAAAGCCTGCGATCGTCGTCTTGCCGATACAGGTGAGCGTCAGCAGCACCGGGCTCGCCTGAAATAAAAACGCCGTTGAGGGCTCCTGCCCCATGACCGCTGCCGTAAGAAAGGTGATGAGCCCGGATACGAGCCCGAGCAGCGCGCCGCCCCACATGCCGAAGAAGATGCCTGCAAGCACGATGGGCACGAGGCTGAAGTTGAGCGTGATGCCGAACATCGGGATCGCGCTCGCAAACAGCTGCAAGACGATGACCAGCGCGAGGAGCACTGCAAGATATGCAATGTTCCGCGCAGAAAAGAACTGCCGCTTTTCCATATTCAGTTACCTCCATCGGATTTGCCGAACGGCAATATCCGTAGAAAAAGATGTATTTCGGACTTCCCTGCACGGATACAGCCGCCTGTGCGTACCGTTCCGCCCTTGAAGGAATTCCGCATTTTATTATAGCAAACTCCTCTTGGTTTGGCAACCAAATGGACCGCGCGTCGGGAAAAAGATTTGCAAAAACACCGCGTGATCCCCCATTTTTACGGCACAAAAGCGTAAAAAACTACATACAATGTAATAAAGACCGCAGAAAACGAAGAATACATACTCTGCGGCCGTCACCCGCAACAGCCTTGCGGAAAAGCTGATAGGAGGAAAAACTATGAATAGCTGTTTTGGCGGCAATAGCTGTCTCTGGATTCTCATCATTCTGCTCATTCTCGGAACGTGCGGCAACGTATTTTCCTCGAGCGCATTCAGAGGATGCGGCTGGCCGCTCCTCGCCGCGCTCGTATACTGTATGTGCAAAAACGGCACGCTCCAGTCGCTCGCATCGAGCGTCTGCGGCGATAGCTGCGGCTGCGGCTGCAACTGAGGTTTCCGAGCAACGCACCAGTTTTGATCCGATCGCCGTACCACACAAAAAGCCGTCCGCAGTCTCTGCGGACGGCTTTTTGCCGTATTCTATTGATGCGTCCTCGCGTATTGCAGCATGGCGACGATGGTCTTTGCGTCGCAGATCTTGCCCTCGTCGATCATTGCGAGCACTTCGTCCACGGGAAGAAATTCCACATTGAGAAACTCCCCCTCGTCGAGGTGCTGTCTGCCCGCATGCACGCCGACAGCTTCGTAGATGTAGATCTTCTCGTTGGTGTAGCCCGGGGTCGGATAGAGCACGAACATGCGCCTGAGTTCCTCCGCGCACAGCCCCGTCTCCTCCTCCAGCTCCCGCTTTGCCGCGAGCATGGGGTCCTCCCCCTCGCCCAATTTTCCTGCTGGGATCTCGTAGATCGCCTCCTGATAGGCGTAGCGGAACTGTTTGACGAGCGCCACTTTGCCGTCCTTCACGCACAGCACACAGGCCCCGCCCGGGTGCTCGATCATCTCCCGCTTGCAGGGCTTGCCGTCGGGGAGTACCGCGTCATCGCAGCGCAGGTTGACGATCTTTCCCCTGTAGATATAATTTTTGCTGACAGTTGTTTCGGTGAGCTGCATATGTCCTCCTGATAGCCCCTGTTCCTTATAGCTCCTGCGCAAGCGCAAAGAGTTTTTCGCTCTCCCTGCTCTCGGCGCAGATATAGCGCAAAAAATAGCGATATCCCGCGAGCAGCGCGCGCACTTCGGTGATATCGTGGCGCGCGGCGGCAGCGGAAAGTTCGGCAAAGATCTCCTCACCAGCGTCCTTTTCCTCCTTCATGAGGTTACGCTCCATGATGCGCTTGCGCTCGCCCGGAAGATACTGGATAAAATCGTGCAGCGCCGCTTCGCTCTTCTGGCGCATGACGAGCATCTTGCCGTGTTTGCCGCATTCGGGGAAGCACCCGCGCACAATGTCGCAGAATGGCTTGATCATGCGGCCCGCAAAAACGTCATAGCTCGCCGTATAGCTGCCGTCCACATAGAAGTAGCGCAGCAAGAATTCGTTGAGGCGGATGGCGCCCGCATCGATCTCAACGAACAGACAGAACACAAATGCAAGTACGTCCGCGCGCTCCGCGGGCAGGTATGCCGCGATGCGCGTCGTGCCGCCCTTGCCCGTATACTCGCGCAGGTACAGCTGCTTTGCGGCGGGGTAGTCGAAGCCGTCCGTCACGGCGGCGAACAGGTTGGTGAGTTCGCGGCAGGTCGCAATGCACTGCAGCGCCTCGGAAATCTTGCTGTCCGCATTGACGTACGAGCCCTCCACGAGCTCGTCGCAGATGGTAAGGAAGCGGCTGATCTTCTCAATTCTATCCGTCATAACCCCTCCGTTCGGTCAAGACCGATGGTTTTTCCATCTCATTATAGCATAAATCAAAAAATAGTTAAAGAATTTTTCGGAAATATCTTGATTTTATCGCGCATTTTATGTATAATAAGGGAAAGTATATGATTCGGAGGGTTATATCAATATGAAGTCTATGACGATTTCCCTGGAAATGGCTCAGCGCGTTAAGGAATTTGTTTCCGTCACGCAGAACTGCGAATGCGAGATCCTGCTCAAGAGCGGGAAGTATGTCGTCGATGCAAAGTCCATCCTTGGTATCTTCAGCTTGGATCTTTCCCAGCCTCTGACAGTTGAGATCTACAGCGACAACTGCGACGACGTGATTGCAAAACTTGCTAAATTCGCGAAGTAATTCCGCCGCTCGGCACAATGAGACGAGCCGCTCAATCTGAGCGGCTTGTTTATTCTATTCACTACTATCGTGTACGAATGAGGTTTTGCGAATGCAAGTCAAAGGAGAAACATCGGTCAACAAACTTATCCTGTTGTTTGTGTTCGATAAAATGGAGAGCCCGCTGTCCGAGCGGACGCTCGTGGATATGTGCACGTCGTCCAATGACTGGCTGAATTATATGGACTGTACAGTCCTCATTCACAAGCTCAAGAAGGACGGCTTTATCTGCGAGATCCCCGGCGGCGACGATCCCCTCTTTTCGCTCACCATGGAGGGTCGCGAAGCCCTGGCAAGTTACTACATCAGCATTCCGAAGAGCTCGCGCGAGGAGATCTCCCGCTATATCAAACAGAACGGCGAAAAGTTCCGCATGCGGCAGGAATGCAAAGCCGACTACTTTCAGAACAAGGACGGCACCTATACCGTATTCTTAAAAATCCTGGCGGCGGTCCAGCCCATGCTCGAACTCAAGTTCGTCGTCCCCGATAAAAAGACGGCGAACATGATCTATAAAAAATGGGAGGACAAGGCGTCCGAGCTGTATTCCGTCGTCTATGAAACGCTGGTCGACTGAAGTGTCCCAAAAATCGGAGGTAATTGAAAATGGTCACATATTCTACAAAAGGCACCTGCTCCAAGCAGATCATCTTTGATCTCGACGAGGACAATAAGGTGCACAACGTCAAATTTATCGGCGGATGCAGCGGCAATCTGCAGGGCATCAGCCGCCTTGTGGAGGGAAAGACGGCGGACGAGATCGTCTCGCTCCTCTCCGGCATCCGCTGCAAGCAGAACACCTCCTGCCCCGACCAGCTCGCGCAGGCATTGAAGCCCTATACTACAGAAGGTAAGAAGTAAATTTTGCAACTTAAAAACGGGTCACGGACCGCGCTTTTCCAGCCGATCCCGACCCGTTTTTTTGCTGCCAAATGATAAATCCCCCCTTCGTTGGCAAGGCTATTTCAAGAACTTGCCATAGACTTCGGAGACGGGCGAGAAGGAGGCAAACGTCCCGGGATAGCGGCGCAGGATGCGCTGCAGCTCGCCGATCTGACGCTTGCGGATGACGCAGACCAGAAGCGCTCTTCCCTCGTGCGAATACATGCCCGTCGCGCTCATCTCGGTGACGCCGTGGTGCGTGCGCTCCATGATCTCCTTTGCCAGCTCCTCCGCGCGATCGGTGATGATCTCAAAGCGGTATGCGACCTTGAAGCCCTGCAGCACAAAGTCGCAGATCTTGCTCGTGACCAGCAGCGAGATGAGCGCCAGCAGCACGGGATCGAGCTTTGCCGTGAACGGCTCGCCCTGATGATAGACAAAGAAGGACGCGAGCACGACGCAGGCGTCAAATGCCGACGTCATGGCGCTGACGCTCAAATTGCGAAATTTTTTGTTGACGAGAGAGGCAAGCACCGTCGTGCCGCCGCTCGTGCCGCAGCTGCGGAGCATGATCGCAAGCGCAAGCCCCAAAAGTACGCCGCCCGCAATGGACGCGAGAATGGCATTGTATTCGGGCGCATAGCGGATCTCCGTCATGCCCGGGATATAGTCAAAGACGATGAGCAGCCCGGACGTCAACAGCATGGAGAGCGTGGAGATGACTGCCTCCGACTTTCCGAGCAGGAAGAACGCCACAAAAAAAAGCGGCACGTTGAGCGCGATGAGATAATAGCCCGAGTTGACGTGCGTAACCGCCTCCAGAAGGACGGCAATGCCGTTGATCCCGCCCGGCGCAAATTCGTTGGGCGTGACAAAGACATAGATCGCCAGCGCGCGCACGATGCCAGAGGCGAGGATCGCCAAAGTCGCACTCAAAAGCATGCGCCAGAGGTGACTGCGTTTTTTCGTTTGTTCCTGCATAATTCCCCCGTCGTACATTTTTGTACAATGCTATCATACTACATATGAAGTAAAATTTCAAGACGTTTTGTAAAATTTCCACGCGACAGAAAGCGGGCGGCAGACTTTTCAGTCCGCCGCCCGCTGCATTGTTTATTTTTATTCCTCTTCTTCCTCTTGTTCCGCCTTGCGATAGGTGAGGACCTCTTCGGAAAAAATCCCCTCCCGCCAAAGCATCACGCCGTCCACCGCGCACCAGAGAAGCATGAGCGCTGCAGCCGTCATGATCGCCGCCGACGCCGTGGGAAAGACGCGCGTGAAAAACTGTATAATCAGCAGGACGCCGACGGTCAGAAAAACCAAAGCGTACAGCGCGTGCAATGCGCACGCTGCGCGGGCAGTCCGCTTCGCATATGCCGCGATCGCCTCCTCGGCTGCGCGGAAGGCAAACAGGATGCCCATTCCCAAAATGAGCACGGAGTAAGAAAAATCCGTACAGGAGATGACCGCCCAGACGCCGATGCAGGCGAGCACCACGCCCGCGAGCATGCGCATGAAGTGGATGCGCTGACCCACGAAATGGGCGACTGCCGTCACCGCGCCCGCCGCGATCGCACATAGCCCGACCAGAACGGCAAAGGGCGTCATGGGCATGACGGATACCGTAAACAGAAACACCGCCATAAGCGCACCGCATCCCGCGGGAACAAGTTTTCCCCATTGCAGCGTACGTCTGACCGTCTGCATATCTCCTCCTTACAGGCTGTATGCCTCGAGCTCACGCACACGGTGGAAGTCGATGGCATAGATGAGATTGACG
>DXBS01000015.1 GCA_019116405.1 Candidatus Gallimonas intestinigallinarum
CGCGCACGGGCATTCTCAGGAGAGGGACGCCCCGCCGCCTGCCGCGCGCAGCGGCCCGCTCCGCCCGGGATTTATTCCGCCTGTCCCTGTTTCTTGTAAAATTCCGCGACGAAATCCCTGACGTATCCGCCGAGAATGCTCTCGCGCAGGCCGCGCATGAGGCGGTGCAGATAGGCGATATTGTGCAGGGACAGAAGCATTGCGCCCGTCATTTCGCCCACGTTGACCAGGTGGCGCAGATATGCCTTGGTGTAGTTGCGGCAGCAGTAGCAGTCGCAGTCGGGATCGAGCGGCGTGAAATCCTCTTTGTACTTCCCGTTGCGCACGACCACCTTCCCGCGCGAAGTGAGCGCCGTGCCGTTGCGCGCGACGCGGGTCGCCAAAACGCAGTCGAACATGTCGATGCCGCGCAGGACGCCCTAGACGAGACAGTCGGGCGAGCCGACGCCCATGAGATAGCGCGGGACGTCGGTGGGAAGCAGGGGCTGCAGATCGTCCATGATCTCATACATCAACGGCTTGGGCTCGCCGACGGACAGTCCGCCGATCGCGATGCCGTGTTTGACGAAGGGACGGCAGCGCTCCAGGCTCTCGCGGCGCAGATCCTGATAGAAGTTGCCCTGGACGATGGGAAAGAGCGCCTGATGCTCGTTGTCGTGCGCTAAGTAACAGCGCTCCAGCCAGCGCCCCGTGCGCTCCATCGCGAGCCGAGCCTGCGCGTGGTCGTAGCCGTATTCGGAGCACTGGTCGAATGCCATGATGATATCCGAGCCCAAATTGTGCTGGATCTTCATGGCGAGTTCGGGCGTAAAGGTATGACGGCTGCCGTCCACATGGGAGGAAAAAGTGACACCGTCGTCCGTTATTTTATTGAGCGAGGCGAGCGAAAAGACCTGAAATCCGCCGCTGTCCGTGAGGATGGGCCTGTCCCAGTTCATAAACTTGTGCAGTCCGCCCGCCCGCGCGATGAGTTCGTCGCCCGGGCGCATATATAAATGATAGGTGTTGGACAGGATGATCTGCGAGCCGATCTCCTTGAGGTCTTTGGGCAGCATGCCCTTGACCGTCGCCTGCGTGCCGACTGGCATATAGACGGGCGTCTCGATATCGCCGTGCGGGGTATGAAAGATCCCCGCGCGCGCCCCCGTCTCAGGGTCGACTTTCTGAAGTTCAAAAGAAAAATATTGGTTGTTCATAAAAAAGTTCCTTTTCGCGCCAATCTTTTTGCAAAGGCAAAAATCTTGGCGCGATTTGAGGGCTTAGGCGCAATTCCGTATTAAAGTTCCAAAAGCCTTCTCCCCGGGGAGAAGGTGGACGCGCAGAGGACGGATGAGGGGTTCCATAATTATGAAAAGCATTTTCCGCCAAATACCAAACAAAAAGCAAACTGTGTGCCGCCATTCCCCTCATCCGTCTTGCGCCTTTCGGCGCAAGACACCTTCCCCCGAGGGGGAAGGCTGTTTTTATGTTCTGCGGCGCTCTTCTATCTCCCGAAGGATATCCTGACAGACGCCTTCAATATTTTCCGCAATCTGCAAGTTGGAATACCGCAATACTTTTACGCCCCGTTCCGCGCAATAGCAATCGCGCAGACCGTCCTTTTGTTCCCCTTCCTCCGAAAAATGCTGACTGCCATCCAATTCGATCGCAATTCCTGCTGACGCACAATAAAAATCAAGGATACACTGCCCGAAAACTTTTTGCCGATGAAAGGTAACGGGAAGATTTTTGAAAAAATCATACCACAAATGCCGTGGCGCATCTCTTTGTCGCGCTTGCGTTTTTTAGTATGAACGGGAGTGCGTAAGCTCGACGAACGATTGCGAAGTTTAGAGGATGAGACAAGCGTCGCCGAAGGAGAAGAAGCGGTACCTCTCCTCCACCGCCACCCGATAGACCTCGAGCATCTCTTCCCGCGAACAGAGCGCAGAAACGAGCATTAAAAGAGTGCTTTCGGGCAGGTGGAAATTGGTGATGAGCGCGTCCACGCACTTGAACTTGTAGGGCGGGTAGATGAAGATTTCCGTGTTCCCCTTGCAGGCGTGCAGGTATCCGTCTATGCCTGCGACCGTCTCCAGCGTGCGCACGCTCGTCGTGCCGACGCAGATGACGCGCCGCCCCTCTCTTTTGGCGCGGTTGACGATGTCCGCCGCCTCCTCGCCCACCTCGTAGTACTCGGAGTGCATCTTGTGATCGAGGACGTTTTCCTCCTTGACGGGGCGGAAGGTCCCCAGCCCGACGTGCAGCAGCACTTCGGCGATCTCCACGCCCTTCGCCTTAATGCGCTCTAAAAGCTCGGGCGTAAAGTGGAGCCCCGCGGTGGGCGCGGCGGCAGAGCCGTTCTCCCTGGAGTACACTGTCTGATAGCGCTCGGGATCCTTGAGTTTTTCGTGGATATAGGGCGGAAGCGGCATCGTTCCCACGCGCGATAGGACGTCCTCAAACGCGCCCTCGTACGCAAATTTTACGATACGTTCCCCCGAATCTGTGACGGAGATGACGTCCAGGGACAGCTCCTCGTTGACGACGAGGCGGGTGCCGGGACGGCACTTTTTGCCGGGCCGCACGAGCACTTCCCAGGTATCGAGCGCGAGGCGCTTTAGAAGCAGGACTTCGACCGCGCCGCCGTACACGGTATGCGCGTACAGCCTTGCAGGCAGCACGCGCGTGCGGTTTACGACCAGAACGTCCCCCGCCTTTAAGTAGTCGATGACGTCGCGGAAGATCTTGTGTTCGATTTCGTGCGTATCCCTGTGATAGATGAGCAGACGCGAGGAATCGCGCGGCTCGGCGGGCGTCTGCGCGATGAGTTCCTCGGGCAGATCGTAATAGAAATCACTTTTTTTGAGCGTTGTTTGCTGTTGCATGTTCATTCCTCCGTGTCAAAGACGGAGAGCTGTCTTTTTGCACTTTCGGGCATCCTGACGCCCATGTGCTCGTAGGCATCCTTCAGGCACACCCTGCCGCGCGGCGTGCGCGCAATGAAGCCCAGCTGAAGAAGGTAGGGCTCGTAGACGTCCTCGATGGTCGCGACATCCTCGTTGATGGTCGCCGCCAGCGTATCCAGCCCCGCGGGACCGCCGTTGAACTTGAAAATGAGCGCGCGCAGCAGGTTCCTGTCCGTCTCGTCCAGACCAAGTTCGTCGATCTCCATGCGGGCAAGGGCACGGCGGGCGTCCTCCTTTGTGACGATATCGCTGCCCGCGACGACGGCAAAATCCCGGACCCGTTTTAAGAGCCGGTTGGCAATGCGCGGCGTACCGCGCGAGCGGCGGGCGATCTCGTGCGCGCCGTCCTCTTCGATGCCGATGCCCAGCGTGCGCGCCGAGCGGGTGACGATGCGCTTGAGCTCTTCGGGCGTGTACATGTCCAGACGGCACATGATGCCGAACCTGTCCCGCAGCGGCGAAGAAAGCATGCCCGCGCGCGTCGTCGCGCCAATTAACGTGAATTGCTTTAAGGAAAAGCGGATATTGCGCGCAGAAGGCCCCTTGCCGACGATAATATCGAGGGCGTAGTCCTCCATGGCGGAATATAAAATCTCCTCCACTGCGTGGTTGAGGCGGTGGATCTCGTCGATGAACAGCACGTCGCCGTCGTTGAGGTTGGTCAAAATCGCGGCAAGGTCGCCCGAGCGCTCGATCGCGGGGCCGCTCGTGAGTTTAATCTGCGTGCCCATCGTGTTGGCGATGATGTGCGCGAGCGTCGTCTTGCCCAGCCCGGGCGGGCCATAGAGAAGGACGTGATCGAGCGCTTCGCCGCGCGATTTTGCCGCCTCCATGTAGACGGAAAGATTTTGTTTGACTTTGTCCTGCCCGACGTACTCCGAAAGCGTCTTGGGGCGCAGGATATTTTCCTCCGCATCCAGTTCGCCCCTGGTGCTCGAAAGCAGTCTCTCTTCGCCGAATTCGTCCATGTCACATTCCTCTCAACGCCGCCGCGATGACCTCTTCGACGGTCACGGCGCCCGCGGCCTTGGCGCGCTCGACGGCGCGCGTGCTCTCCTGACGGGTAAAGCCCAGATTCATGAGCGCGGCGACGGCGTCCTCGTCCTCCTGCGCCTTGGGCACGGCGGTGATGCGCGCCTCCGCTCCGTCCCCGCCCAACAGCTCGTCCGCGGAGATTTTGCCGTGCAGTTCCAGAACAATGCGCTCCGCCGTCTTTTTGCCCAACCCCTTGACGGAGGTGAGCCGCTTGACGTCCGCCGTGTAGATCGCCTCGGTGAGGTCGGCGGGACGCAGCGTGGAGAGCGCCGCAATGGCAAGCTTTGCCCCCACGCCCTGCACACTGATCAGGCGCAGAAAGAGTTCCTTTTCCTTGAGGTCGGCAAAGCCGTAGAGTGCGATGCCCTGCTCGGACACCTGCAAATAGGTGTAGACTTCGCCCTCGTCGTCCTTCTTCACGCCCGAAAGGCGGGCGAATGCCGCGCCCGAACAGATGACTTCATACCCCACGCCGCCCACGTCGAGCAGCACGCTCTCGGGCGCGAGAAAGCGCACCCTGCCGCGCAAATATCCTATCATTATTTTACTCCGAACAAAATTCCGAATCTGCTGGTAAAGGCGTGGCAGAGCGCGACGCCGAGGGCGTCCGCCGCATCGTCCGGGCGCGGGGGCTTGGGAAGGCGCAGGTGCGCCGCCACGACGCGCTGCATCTGCCCCTTGTCCGCGCCGCCGTAGCCGGTGAGCGCCTGCTTGATCTGGTTGGGCGTGTACTCGAAGATGCGCCCGCACCGCTTGTTGCAGGTGAGCAGGATGACGCCGCGCGCCTGCGCGACCGCGATGCCCGTGGTCACGTTTTTGGAGAAGAACAGCTCCTCGAGCGCCGCTTCCTCGGGGTGAAACTTGTCGAACAGAGCATTCACGCCCTCTTCGAGGATACACAGCCGCACGGCGAGATTCTCACTCGGCGGGGTTCTGACGACGCCGTAGTCGACGGCGGTGCAGTTCCCGCGCGCGTCCTTTTCGATGACGCCGTACCCCATTGTGCCGATGCCGGGGTCCAGCCCTAAAATGATCATACGTTTATTGTACCCCAAAGGGCGGCGTCCTGTCAAGAAATTTGCGCGCCGCGCGGGCGTTTCCCCCGAAAGCGCTTGCCTTCTGCGCGGAAATATTGTACAATGAACGTACCCTGCGGGTCTGAAACCGCGAGGACAACACGAGGTCAACACGATGAAACTTTGGGAAGGAAGATTTGACGCGCCCACCGCAGCCGATGCGGACGCGTTCAACGAATCGCTCTCGTTCGACAAGAAGCTCTGGCGCGCGGACATCACCGCGTCCATTGCGCATGCCACGATGCTCGGCAAGTGCAATATCATCACCGGGGAGGAATCCGCGGCGATCTGCGAGGGCTTAAAGGGCATCTATGCGGACATCGAAGCGGGCAAACTCGCCGTTGAGGGGCAGGAGGACATCCACTCCTTCGTCGAGAACGAGCTGGTTGCGCGCATCGGACAGGTGGGCAAAAAGCTGCACACGGCGCGCTCAAGAAATGACCAGGTCGCGACCGATTTCCGCCTGTACGCCCGCGCCTCCGCCGACCGCGCGATCGAGGCGCTGAAGGCGATCATCTCCGCGCTGCTCGCCCGCGCGAAGGAGACGGTCAAATATATCATGCCCGGCTTCACGCACCTGCGAAAGGCGCAGCCCATCAACTGCGCGCAGTACTTCAACGCGTACTCGGAAATGTTCCTGCGCGATCTTGATAGGTTTTCGGCGCTCAGAAAGCGTATGAACGTCATGCCGCTCGGCAGCGCGGCGCTCGCGGGCACGTCCTACCCCATCGACCGTGATTTGACGCGCGAGATGCTGGGCTTTGACTTCATTTCGCAGAACTCGTTGGACGCGGTGTCCGATAGGGACTTTGTGGCGGAGTACCTCTTCTGCGCGTCGCTTGCGATGGCGCACCTGTCGCGCCTGTGCGAGGACACCATCCTCTATACTTCGGACGAATTCGGCTACTGGGTCATTCCCGACGCCTATTCGACGGGCTCGTCCATCATGCCGCAGAAGAAGAATCCCGACATTCCAGAGCTGGTGCGCGGCAAGACGGGGCGCGTCTACGGGCACTTGATGGCGATCCTGACGACCATCAAGGGCATTCCGCTCGCCTACAACAAGGATCTGCAGGAGGACAAGGAACCCCTCTTCGACGCTGAAACGACGCTGGAGAGCTGCCTTGCCATCTGCACGGCGCTCATCTCGCAGCTTACCTTCAACGTCAACGCGATGTACGAGGCGGCGGGCGAGGGCTATGCGACCGCGACGGACGTCGCCGACTACCTTGCAAAGCGCGGCGTCCCCTTCCGCGACGCCCACGCCGTGACGGGGAGACTGGTGCGCTATTGCATCGAACAGGGCAAGACGCTGCCCTCGCTCACCTTGGAGGAGTTCCGCGCGGCAAGCCCCGTGTTCGAGGAGGACGTGCTCACCGCCGTGACGACGCGCGCCTCCGCCGAGGGCAGGAACTCGGTGGGCGGCTCCTCGACGGAAGCGGCAAAGGCGGGCATCGCCTCCATCCGCAAGCGGCTCAGACAGTATTGACAATTTGGCGGTGCGCCCCCGGGCGCGCCGTTTTTTTCGTCCCGCGCCCGCCCTCGTTAGATAATTCCGTTTGCGGCAATGCAAGAAAGGAATGCTCCGAAATTGCGTCCGCCCCTTGACAAAGCCGGCATTATCTAATATAATGAAAAGAACCATACTCGCAAGGGGGAACTTTATGAAACGAATCGGAGCGGAGATCCTCATCGAATGTCTCAAAGAGCAGGGAGTGACCACCGTATTCGGCTATCCCGGCGGGACGGTGCTCGATATCTACGACGCCCTCTACCGCGACGGGACGATCGAACACGTCATCACCTCGCACGAACAGGGCGCGGCGCACGCGGCGGACGGCTGGGCGCGCGTCACGGGCAAGACGGGCGTCGTCATCGCCACGAGCGGTCCCGGGGCCACCAACCTCGTCACGGGCATCGCGACGGCGTACATGGATTCCATTCCCGTCGTCGCCATCACGGGCAACGTGGGCGCAAGCATGCTGGGGCGCGACTCCTTCCAGGAGATCGATATCTTCGGCATCACCCTGCCCATCACCAAACACAACTATATCGTCAAGGACGTCAAGGACCTTGCGGGCGTCGTCCGCGAGGCGTTCCTGATTGCCAACTCGGGCAGAAAGGGCCCCGTGCTCATCGACATTCTGAAGAACGTGCAGAGCGACACGGCAGATTATGAGCCGCAAAAGCCCGTTCCCGTGCGCAAGAAGGCGGTCCCGCCGCGCGAACTGGAGGCGGCGGCTCGCGCCATCGCAAAGGCGCAGCGCCCGCTCATCATGGTGGGCGGCGGCGTCATCGCGTCCGAGGCGGCTGCCGAGGCGCGCGCCCTCGCCGAGCGCCTCCGGGCGCCCGTTGCCTCCACGCTCATGGGGCTTGGCGCCTTCCCTGCTTCCCACCCGCTGTTTGCGGGCATGATGGGCATGCACGGCACCGCGACGGCGGCAAAGCTGTGCATGGAGAGCGACTGCATCATCGCACTCGGAACCCGTTTTTCCGACCGCGTCGCGCTCAACCGCGACAAGTTCGCCGCGGGCAAGACGGTCGTCCAGCTGGAGATCGACGAAGCTGAGATCGATAAGAACGTGGGCGTCACCTACGGCATCCTCGGCGACGTGAAGGAGTCGCTCACGACGCTCATCCCCATGCTGCCCGAAGTAAAGGAACGCGCCTTTGTAAAGACGCTCGGGAACTACCGCGCACAGGAAAAGGCGACGGCAAAGCCCCTGGAGCTCGGACACAAGGTGCTCCTCGAGGCGGCAAAGCTTGCCAAAGAGTCCATCGTCGTCACCGACGTCGGCCAGCACCAGATGTGGACGGCGCAGTACTACCCCATCGAAAAGCCGCGCACTTTCTGCACAAGCGGCGGCCTGGGGACAATGGGTTACGGTCTTGGCGCCGCGATCGGCGCGGCAAAGGCGACGGGCAAGCACGTCATCCTCGTGACGGGCGACGGGTGCTTCAACATGAACCTCAACGAACTCTCCACCGCCGTCACGCATGAGCTGCCCATCACCATTCTTTTGATGAACAACCACGCGCTGGGCATGGTGCGCCAGTGGCAGAAGCTGTTCTACGGCAACCGCTTCTCGCAGACGGACGTGCGCAAGCGCACCGACTACGTCAGGTTCGCAGAGAGCTTCGGCGCCGTGGGACTCGCCATTGAGAAGGACGAAGATATCGTGCCCGTGCTCACGAAGGCGCTTGCGACGCAGACCCCCGTTCTGGTGGACTGCCGCATCAGCAACGACGAGAACGTTCTGCCCATGATCAAGCCCGGGCAGACGTACGACACCATCATCACCGACTGGGAGGCGAGAGAATGAACAGATACACGATCAGCGCACTTGTTTCCAACAAATCGGGCGTCCTCGTCCGCGTTGCCGCCCTCTTCGCGCGCCGCGGCTACAACATCGAATCGCTCTCCGTGTGCAAGACGGAAAACGAGGAGCTCTCCCGCATGACCATCGTCTTAAACGGCGACGACTATATCCTCGGGCAGATGATGAAGCAGATGGACAAACTCATCGACGTCAAGAAAATCAAGCGCGTCGAGGAGGACGCCGTCAGCCGCGAACTGCTGCTCATCAAGGTCAAGACGGACGCCGCGACCCGCTCGCAGGTACTGGAGATCAGCCAGATCTTCCGCGCGAAGGTCGTGGACGCCTCGCCCGAGGCGACCATCCTCGAGCTGACGGGCAAGCCCATGAAGCTGGACGGGTTTGTGACCATGCTCATGCCCTACGGCGTCATGGAACTGGCGCGTACCGGCGTGACGAGCATCTCCCGCGGCAAGTCCACCATCAAGGACGAGACGGATTATAAAGAGAAGATATGAAAAGGTTCACGAATTTTCTCACGCAAAGGCGTGACAAAATTCCGTGATCTGAGAGGGCGATTGCGGGCACGCCGCTTCGCGGCTGACCGCACGTCTCGTGCGGGTAGCCCCCGCCCTCGGTCAAGAAATTGCCTTGCAAATGGCAATTTCTTA
>DXBS01000119.1 GCA_019116405.1 Candidatus Gallimonas intestinigallinarum
ATGGACGGGCATGCGGCGGCGCTGGGCGGCATGATCGTGGACGGCGGGAAGTTCTGCTATAAGGACAATTCCCGCTACCCCGCCTTCAACACGCCCGACGAGAGTTACCATGGGTTGGTGTACGCCGATCTTCCCGTCGCATTCGGGACCAAGTGCCGCGCGCAGATGATGCGCGACACAGGCGCGATCATGAGTCCGCAGAACGCGTTCCTCACCTACCTCGGCAGCGACACGCTTGCCCTGAGAATGGAGCGTCACTGCCGCAATGCGGAGAAGATCGCGGAGTATCTCTCGGAACACCCCAAGATTGAATGGGTGCGCTATTCCTCGCTTCCGACCGACAAATATCACGAACGCGCTAAGAAGTACCTTCCCAATGGCACGGGCGGCATGATGAGCTTCGGCATCAGGGGCGACGTTGCGGCATGCGCGCGCTTCATGGAGCACCTGAAGATCGCCACGCAGGAGACGCACGTCGCGGACGTGAGAAGCTGCGTGCTGCACCCCGCCTCCACCACCCACCGTCAGCTTACCGAAGAACAACTCGTCGCGGCGGGCATCGCGCCCAACCTTGTCCGCCTCTCCGTCGGCATTGAAAATGCTGACGACCTCATTGCCGACCTCGCGCAGGCACTTGAGACCGTCTGATCACAAAAGAAGGTAACCCTACATGCCCATCGTCATTGATCGCAATATTCCGGCGTATTCCATTCTGAGCGGAGAGCGCATCGTCGTTATGGACCGCGAGCGTGCAACTTCGCAGGATATCCGCCCCATCGAGATCGCGATCCTCAATCTGATGCCCACCAAAATTGAGACGGAGACGCAGTTCATGCGCCTTTTGTCCAATTCGCCGCTCCAGGTCAACGTCACGCTCATCCACACGAGCAGCTACCGCTCCAAAAATACGGAAGCGGAGTATCTCGACCGCTTCTATCAATCCTTTGAGAGCGTCAAAAACAAACACTTTGACGGCATGATCGTGACGGGCGCGCCCGTTGAGGACATGGACTTTCAGGACGTCGCGTACTGGAACGAACTGACCAAACTCTTTGACTGGACCAAGACCAACGTGACGTCCACTATCTTCATCTGCTGGGGCGCGATGGCGGCGCTGTATCACTTCTATGACATTCCCAAGTACCCGCTGCCGAGAAAGCTGTTCGGCGTATTCGCGCACAGAAAGTGCAATGCCGACTCCACCGATCCGCTGATGCGCGGCATCTCGGACGAGTTCCACGTCTGCCACTCCCGCCACTCCACCGTGCGCGAATCGGACGTGCGGAAGGATGCGCGCCTCAAGATCCTGGCGACCTCTCACCGCGCGGGCGTTGCAATCTCCAGTTCGTTAGACCACAGTCAGATCTTTGTCCTGGGACACATGGAGTATGACAGGGACACGCTGAAAAAAGAGTACGAACGCGACCTTGCAAAGGGTCTGCCCATCGAAAAGCCGTTTTGCTACTTTGCGGACAATGAGTGCACCAAGATCAACATGAACTGGTCCTCCACGGCAAACCTCTTTTACAACAACTGGCTCAACTTCGTCTATCAGACGACGCCCTATCAGTTTGAAGCCTGAATCCCGAAACACGAAACAGAGCCGCTCGATCGAGCGGCTCTGCTGCTGTTTTTGAAATTACACTGTTTAATGAGGTCAATTTCTTGACCGATTGTCCCTCTCGTACTCCTCGGGGTCGGTATAGACCTTATCGATGCGGATGGCGGCAAACTCCTGAATATTCAGACATTTGCCGCAGTTATCGCAGATCTTATTGGGGTCCAGATCGCACACCTCACACTCCAGGCAGCCGTCGCACTCTTTCTCATCGTCCAAAACGCACATTTTCCTTTCCATGGAAATGAGTATAGCGCGTCATTGCAAAAAAAGCAAGCGTTTTTCCAAAATTGATGCAAAAAATATAAAACAAATGTTTGCAATTTTACAAGAAGTATGTTATAATGGCATCAAAGGAGAAAAAATCATGCTGGATAAACGCAAACTGGACGATGTCCTCGCATTCATCAACCGCTACACGGATGAAAACGGCTTCCCGCCCACCGTGCGCGATATCTGCGCGGAACTGCATATCAAGTCTACGGCGACGGCCTATGACTACGTCAACCGCCTCAAGGAGATGGGCTATCTTCACAAGGCGACAGGCAAAAAGCGCGCCGTTGCCGTGAAGGCGTCCAACAGTGTGCGCGTGCCGCTCATCGGTACGGTCACGGCAGGTACGCCCATCCTCGCCGCCGAAAATTTTGACGGCTACTATACCCTTCCCTCCAACCTGTTTTCGGGCGACGATCTGTTTTTGCTCACCGTCAAGGGCGATAGCATGATCGAGGCAGGCATCTTCAACGGCGACACCATCGTCGTGCAGAAGCAGGAAACGGCGGACAACGGCGACATTGTCGTCGCCATGTTCGGCGGAGAGGGCGAGGAAGGCGCGACCGTCAAGCGCTTCTTCCGCCGCGATGGGAAATTTATCCTGCACCCCGAAAACAGTGCGCTTTCCGACTATGTGCTGGACGAAGTGAGCATCCTCGGCAAGGTCGTAGGGTTGCTGCGCACCATTTGAATATTTTTTGTTTCCATACGCGAAACGCCGCCCGAACAGGCGGCGTTTTGCATATATTTAGTGGAAAAACTTTGCGATTTCCGTCAGCTCCTTGCGCGCGGGGCGCTCGGGGTCGACCGCCGCATAGCCCACCGCAATGACGCTGACGATCTGCTCATCGGCGGGAACGGACAGGACCTCGCGTAATTTTTCCGCATCGCGGATGCCCATGACGAGCGTGGAGAGACCCAATTCGCTCGCCTTGAGAAGCAGCGCCATGTCGTGCAGGCCGCAGTCGTAGGCGCCCCAGCCGTTGCCAAGTTCGTTGCTCGGCTCCCCCGCCTTGACATCGTACCCGGATACGCAGGTAACGAAGGTCGATACGATGAGGACGGGCGCATTTTCCGTGTTGCGCTGATTGAATGCGGGAAGCGCATCGCGTACCTTCTGCAGCATCTCTCCCATCGCAACGTAATAGTGCGTCGTCTGCGAATTTTTCCAGGACGGCGCCAGCATCGCCGCCTCGATCATTTCCCGCACCTTTTCCTCTTCCACGGGCCGCGCTATGTATTTGCGGATACTCTTGCGCTGCTCTAAAACTTCCTGAAATGTCATAGATTCCCCCCTTTCGCTGTCAAAGATTTTGCAGATAGTACACTTCTTCGGGCGTCAGCCTTCTCACGGCGCCGCGATCCAGCCCCGTGAGCGTCAGTTCGCCGATCTTCAGGCGCTTCAAAAAATCGACGTTTTTACCGACAACTTCGAACATCTTTCTGATCTCGCGGTTCTTGCCCTCGGTGAGGACGACTCTGAGCTTGGTATAAGTTTTGCTCGTCTCCGTGACCGTGATCTTGCACTTCTTTGTGACGACGCCCCGCTCGATCTCCACACCCGCCCTGAGGCGGTTGAGCTGCTGATCGGTGATCGTCCCCTCGATGCGCACAAGGTAAGTCTTGGGGATCTCGTTCCTGGGCGCCGTGAGGCGGTAGGCGAGGTCGCCGTCGTTGGTGAGGATGAGCATGCCTTCCGTATCGTAGTCCAGTCTGCCGACGGGGAACACCCGCCCCGCGCCCGCGGGCAAAAGATCCATGACCGTCTTTCTGCCCTTGTCGTCCGACACGGTGCAGACATACCCCTTGGGCTTGTTCAAAAGGTAATACTCATATTTGACTTTATGCGACAGGATCTTGCCGTCCACCATGACGACGTCGTCCGCCGCGACGTCATCTCCCGCTTTCGCGGGCTTTCCGTTGATCGTGACGCGGCCCTCTGCGATGATCTGATCGCTGCCGCGGCGGGAGGAGATCCCCTGTTCTGCCAAAAATTTGTTGATGCGCATGACGCCCTTCCACTATTCGTTTTCTTCCATGATATACAAATTCTGTGAAAAAAGCAAGTTATTTCCAAGGAAAATTCGCATTTGTCCCGCAACGCTGCCCGCTGCCTCGGGAAGCGGGTCGACAACTTCCTGACTGATCCTGATCTCAGTGCGTTCCTGCTCGGTCAACGGGTAGGAAAAATCATGATCGATGGCAAAGCCGTTCACGCCCTCGTTTTTATCGGCGAGGCGCACGAGCGTATAGTCGGCAAACGACCTATTAAGAAGCTCTGCGGAGCGCTCATACATGGGCGGACAATTGAGAACAACACACACGAGCGTCATTCCTTCCCGCTCGGCCGCTGAGACGAGGCACCGCCCCGCCTGCATCGTGTAGCCCGTCTTGACCCCGCACGCGCCCTCATAGGAAGTGAGCATTTTATTTTTGTTGTACCAGCCGCGCGGCGCATAGCAGCGCGTGGAGACGATCGTGCGGAAGGTCTCATTTTCCATTGCCGCTGCGCTGATGAGTGCGAGATCGCGCGCCGTGGTGTGATGCCGCTCGTCGGGCAGCCCGTGCGGATTGACAAAGCGGCTGTCCGTTGCGCCTAAGAGAAGCGCGCGCTCGTTCATGGCCTGCGCAAACGCCGCAATGCTGCCGCTGTGATGCAGCGCGAGCGCGACGGCGGCGTCATTTCCCGAGCGCAGCATGAGCCCATACAGCAGTTCCTCCACCGTATATTCATCCCCCGCCTGCAGATAGATGCTCGAGCCCTCCACGCCCGCAGCCTCCGCGGGGATCGTGACCTTATCTTCGAGCGGGCAGTCCTCCAAAATGACGAGTGCCGTCATGATCTTGGTCGTGCTGGCGTTTGCGAGCGGGAGCGAGGCATTTTTTGCATACAGAATGCGGCGCGACGAGACCTCTACGACGCATTCCCCCTGCGCCGCCTGATCCGCCCCTGCAGCTTCGATGCCGTGCCCGAACATAAGACCCGCGACAAGGCAGATGCAGGCGAAGAGAGCAAGGAGCTTATTCCGCATTGTCCTCACGCCTGACAAGTTTGTTAAGAAGATCGGACGCTTTTTCGATGAGCCCGTCCAGAGGATCGTCCGTGATGCGCACGAGGCGACATTCCACGCCGTCGTCGATGAGGAAGCCCGCCGGTTTTACGTTGATGACCGTCCCCGCACCGCCTGCAAAGGGAAGACACTCGCTGTCCTCGATCTTCTTGACTTCGCCGTATTCGCCGCCGCCCGAGAGATACCCCATCGTCACTTTAGTGAACGGGATGACCTGCGCGCCGCTCGCCGTGACGACAGGCTTGCCGATGACGGTATTGACGTCCACTAAACTTGTGAGCTTCTCTGCCGTCTTTTCCATGATGCTGTCGATCTTTTTTTTCTCATCCATTCTATGATACCCTCCAAAATTGTCTTTCCGAGCGCCATGGACAGGACCAAACCATTGAAGACGGTCGCTGTCTGCACCGATACTCTCAGCCGCGATTCCTCATATAAAATCACGTTGTTTTGCAGTGAGATCGTCGCGTACTTTTCCTTTGCAATGCCGTACAGCGCCCCGCCGAACGCGCGGATCGCCGCCGCGATCATACACATGCGCACATCTTCCGCGCCGCCCATCTCCAGCACCTGATGAAAGCGCCATGGCTGAAATCCCTGCGTGATCTCAAACTTCTTGCGCGCCGACGACATCTCCGCAAAAGGCAGAATGAACGCCTTTTTCTTGGTAAGATGAAAGACGATTCCCTCCCGCCTGAGCTGTGCGTATCCCTTCAAAAGGCGCAGCCGATGATAGAGCGAGAGAGAAAACCAGCCCTTATTCGCTGCGACGTCCAGATAGAAGTCGGCATAGACGAATACCGGAAAGAAGGTAAACAGCGCTCCGAAGAAGAACGAATACACAAAAAATTCGCCCATATCCGTAATATGAGCGAATTTGCAAAAAATATCAAGTTTTACCCGATTTTGACGATATCCGCATCGTCCAGCCCCTTTAAGAAGTCCGGGATCTCATAGCCACCGTCCTGCCCTTCGGGGGACTGTGTCTTTTCGGGGGAAGAATACGCCTGCGCCCCATCGGCGCTTGCCGCCTCACTTTCAAGTTCCTCACGCGCATAGAGGTAGCTGTCCCTATCCTCCGTGCGGGTGATCGCCGCCATGAGCGTATCGTAATCGGGCAGATCCTCGAGCGAATTGAGCTTGAAGCGCTTCAAAAATTCGTCCGTCGTCGCAAACAGGATGGGCTTGCCGACGGCGTCCTTTCTGCCGCAGGGATAGATGAGCTTGAGCTCGAGCAGCGCATTGACCGCATAGTCACTGTTGACGCCGCGCAGAAGTTCGATTTCCGTGCGCGTGATAGGCTGCTTGTATGCGACGATGGCGGCAGTCTCCAGAATGGTGCGGGTAAGTTCCTTTTCGCGGATGGGATTGAGCACCGCGGAGACGCCCTCCTTGTACTTTGGATTAGACCCGAGCTGCGCCTTTTTGTTGAATTCCAACAGGACGATGCCGCTGTCTCCGCTGTACTTTTCGCGAAGCTCGCCGAGTGCCTTTTTTACCTCGCCTTCGGTGACTTCCAATTTTTCCGCGATGTCGGCAATGGCGACCCCCTTGCCTGAGGCAAACAGTACCGCCTCAATCGTATTCGTCAATTGATCCAAGTCCTGCCTCCTTGTCCCTGTCGGGATTGAGCATAATGGTGATCTCACCAAATGGCTGCTCCTGCCTGACATGCAGGAACTGATACTTCAAAAGCTCGAGAATTGCCTGAAAGGTCGTCACGATCTCAGGCTTTGTAAAGTCCTTTGTGAAGAGCTGTTCAAACTTGACCTCTTTTTCCTCTTCCAGGCTCTCCAGAACAAATTGTATCTTCTGCTCGACGGTGAAGGAATCGCGCGGGATCTCGCGCACTTCCCCCGTCCGCTCCAGTTCCTCGTGCTTGAGAAGAACCGCTGAAAACGCAGCGACCAGCCCGTCCAAGGTGAGATTGTCCAGCGTAAAGACGGTGCGCACCTCGCCGACGTCCTTGTCAGGCTCTTTGAAATAATAGCCGATCGTCTCCAGCTCTTTGAGCTTGGCCGTCTCCTCCTTGATGAGCTTGTACTCCTCCAGTGCGCGGATGAGCTGCGCCTTGTCTTCTTCGATCTGCGCATCCAGTTCGGGATCCTCTTCCAGATTGGGCACGAGCGCCTGCGCCTTGATCTTGATGATGGTCGCCGCAATGTTGAGATAGTCGCTGACCTTGTCGACGTCGAGATCGGGCAGCCCCTTCATATATGCGAGGAACTGTTCCGTCACCTGCGAGACAAAGACGTCCTTGATTTCTATTTCCGCCTTGTTGATGAGGTACAATAAAAGATCGAGCGGGCCTTCGAAGTTGGAAAGGACGGTCGTATAATCGACATTGGATTCGAATTTTTCGCTAATGGAGCGGATCTTTTCCTCGTTTACCACGGCACAAGCCCCCAGAGTGCTGTAATGGGCCAGCCGAGAATGCCCGTTGCAAAGGACATAAACCAGCCAAGGATATCAAAATATCCCATGACGCCGACGCCGAAATCGACAAAAAGTCTGCAAATGAAACTTTCCACGATCAGCCCGAGCAGGATATAGTAGCCGTAATTGCGCAGGAAGCGATAGACCTTTCCCCTGCGCTTGTTGACTGCGTCCACGATGCGGAAGCCGTCCAGGGGATAGAACGGCAGCAGATTGAACACGCAAAAGCTCAGGCTGTAGGCAAAGAGATAATAGGTGAACAGGAGCATGAGCTCCCTGAGAAAGACGAGATCGGGGAAATAATAGGCCGCCACGCAATAGAGCGGATAAAAGAAAAATGCCGTGACATAGTTTGTGACAACGCCCGCACATGCCGTCAGCCCCATGCCGAGGCGGGGCTTTCTGAAGTTGTTGGGATTGATCGCAACGGGTTTCGCCCAGCCAAAGCCGACAAAGGTAAAGCATATCAGCCCCAGCAGATCAAAGTGCCGCAGGGGATTGAGCGAAAGGCGGTGCTGCCACTTAGGGGTTGGATCGCCGCAGGTATAGGCGACGACGGCGTGCGCGACCTCGTGAAGCGTCAGAACGATGATGACGGCGAGGAAGGACGCGAGCAACTCAGTGAGGTAATCCATAACTTATCAATCATTATACAGGATTCGCGGCAAAATTGCAAGGAAATGTCCGCCTTGCGCGCAATTTCAAACGAAACGATCACACAATTTTCGTCGAAATCCAAAGATTGTATTTTTTGTAAATATAAATCCGCGGACAGCGCCGCGGATATCGGTATGTTTACTTCAGATGGGCAGGGATGACGTCATTGCGGACGAGGTCCTCATACGTCTGCGGCCTTACGATATACTCCGCTCTTCCATCCCGCACCAGGACTGCCGCGGGAATGAAGTTTCGGTTATAGTTGGACGCCATCGAATAGTTGTAGGCACCCGTCGAGAGCACGGCGACGATATCCCCGATCCTGGCTTCGGGCAGGTTGAACTCCGTCCCGATGAGGTCGCCGCTCTCACAGCACTTGCCCGCGATCGCCACGACTTCGGTGGGCTGTTCCGCCGCGCGGTTGGCAAGGACTGCGGTGTACTTGCTCTGATAGAGTGCAAAGCGGGGATTATCGAACATGCCGCCGTCAACGGCAATGTACTTGCGGATGCTGGGAATATCCTTGATCGCACCCACGGTGTAGAGGGTGATGCCCGCTTCTCCGACGATGGAGCGTCCCGGCTCCAGCGTAATGAAGGGACGCTTCAGCCCGTACCGCTCACAGCCTTCTTTGACGGTGGAAAGGAGCGCCGTAAGATAACCCCTATACCCCTCCGGCTCGATCTTGGCGTCCGCATCGGTGTACCAGATGCCAAAGCCGCCGCCCATGTTGAGCATATCTGCTTCAAAGCCGAGCTTTTCCTTCATTTCAGCAACGAAGGCAAGATTTTTTTCCGCCGCAAGCACAAAGGACTGCTTTTCAAAGATCTGCGAACCGATATGGCAATGGAAGCCGCGCAGCCGCAAATGCTTCTTGGAGAGCACATATTCGGTGATCTGCTGCGCCGCGCCGCTTGCAATGGAGAAGCCGAACTTGGAGTCGGGCGTCGCCGTCTGCACATAGGCGTGCGTGTGCGCCTCTATGCCCGGGTTGATGCGGATGAGCACGTCCTGCACGAGGTCGCGGCGCTCTGCTTCCCGTTCAATGAGGTCGGCTTCGGTGTACGCATCGATGACGATCGTGCCGACGCCGCAATCGAGCGCATAAGAGATCTCATAGGGCAGCTTGTTGTTGCCGTGCATCGTGATCTTTTTGGCAGGGAAGCCCGCCTGCATGGCGGTGTACAGTTCGCCGCCCGAGACGACGTCGACGCCGATGCCCTCCTGCTTTGCGATGGCGTACATTGCCTCGCAGGAGAACGCCTTGGACGCATACAAAACCAGCCCGTTGCCGTCATATTCTTCGCCGATGGCGTCCTGATAGACGCGCATCATTTTGCGGATATATGCCTCGTCAAAGACATAGAGCGGCGTACCGAACTGACTTGCAAGCTCCGTGCAGTCCGCACCGCCGATCTCAAGATGACCCTTTTCGTTGATTTTCAATGTATCTCTTGCGTGAATCATGCGGCTATTTTATCATAAATGCGTCGGTTCGGTCAATAAAAAAATGACGTGGCGGAAAAAATTTCGCCGCCATGTCACTTTATCTCACAAATTTATCCGTGATGCCAATGCTGCGCGCCCTCGCGGTACGCCTCCCACCAGGTAAATTCGGGAGCGTCCTCCGCAGCGAGCAGCGCGGCGCGATCCACCTCCACACCGTCCCGCGTCAGGATTGCGTACCCGAGGACGTCCCCCCGACTGATGGGCGCGCGGGCTTCCTCTGCCAGTTCATAGCCGAGCGCGTACGCTTCCTCCGTCCCCCTGCGGCTGATCGCAGAGAGCGTGTGTTCCGCAGTCACTGCCATATTTTTTACGCGGCTGCCGCGCACTGCGATTTTCCGCTCCGCCGCATCGCCCGCCCTGAGATAGGTGACGCTCTCAAAGTTATCAAAGGCATAGTCAAACAGCGAACTGACGGCGGAAAAGCGGTTTTGTGAGCTGTCCGCACCGATGACGACGGAGATGACCTGTGTCTCACCCCGCTGTGCCGCCGCCGCAAGACAGAAGCCCGCCTCGTTGGTAAAGCCCGTCTTGCCCCCTGCGCAGCCCTGATAGGAGCGGATGAGCTTATTCGTGTTGGCCATCTGCGTCGTTCTTCCGTCCGGGTGAACAAAGTCCTCCAGCCAGATATGCGAATACTCGTGATACTTTTCGTATTTATGCAGTGCGCGCAACATGAGCGCGACGTCCTTCGCGCAGGAGTACTGCGGCTCCTTGGGAAGCCCCGTGCAATTGGCAAACAGGGTGTTTTCCGCGCCAAGCTCTTTTGCGCGCTCGTTCATTTCCGCGCAGAACGCGCCCTCGCTCCCCGCGATGCGCTCTGCGATCGCTACGCAGGAGTCATTCGCCGAGCAGACCGCAATACTCTTTAACAGTTCATCTGTGCGATAGGAAAGTCCCGCGCCCAAAAACACCTGCGAGCCGCCCATACCCGCCGCGCGCTCGGAGACCGTGATTTCCTCCTCATAGGTGAGTTCCCCGCAGTCCACCGCCTCAAAGGCGAGCAGAAGCGTCATGATCTTGCACATGCTCGCAATGGGCAGACGCGTCTCCTCGTTCTTGGCATACATCTGTACGCCGCTCGTCTCATCCATCAGATATGCCGCCTTACAGGAAAGCTGAACTTCCTCGGCGCTTGCGGCGATCGTTGTGCCGCCTCCTACTGCCGCGATACACAGAAGTGCCGCCGCGGCGCAAATCAAACTCTTTTTCATACCCGCAGTTTGTGATACTTGCAAAATTTTATTTATCGACCATAAAAATGGCAGAAAAAAAGGACGTTGCCGCCCATTTTTCTTAGTTTATGATCATTTTTTCGATGCCGATGCCGTAGCCGCGCGTCGGGTCATTGAGAAAGACATGTGTCACGGCGCCGATGAGTTTCCCGCCCTGCACGATGGGACTGCCGCTCATGCCCTGCACGATCCCGCCCGTCTCGCGCAGGAGGTCCTCGTCCGTTACCTTGATGACAAAGTTTTTGTTCTGCTTATTGTTGGGATCGACCTTTGCAATCGCAACGTCGTATGCCTGAGGCTGTGTGCCGTCGATCGTCGAATAGATGACGGCTCTTCCGATCGTCGCCGCCGCAAGCGGTGCGATCTCCACCGTCGGGAGGGCGGAATAGTCATAGTCCTCATCAAACGTACCATACAGCCCCGTTTCGCAGACCTTATCCGCAGAGGCGATCTTATTGTCGCTCAAAAACAGTCCCTTCAGATCTCCCGCCCTGCCGCGCTCGCCGCGGTTGACGCCAATGATATTGCACAAATACACGGAGGAATCAGCAACGGTGAGCGACTCGTGCGCCTCATCGCAAACGGCGTGCCCGAGGGAGCCGAAGCGCCTGCTGACCTTTTCAATGTAAGTGACCGTGCCGATGCCGGAGAGTTCGTCGCGGATGAGGACCCCGATCTTATAGCGCGCGGCAGCCGCATCTTTCACGGGCGTGACGTTCACCTTGATGCTCGTTCCGCTCCGTTTGAGCGTAAACTCCGACTGCTTCCCTGCGCCGCGGGCAAGCGCAGCACCGAGGTCTTCAATCGTCCTGGTATGGATGCCGTCCACGGCGACGATCTTGTCCCCCGTCCGGATGCCCGCATCTGCCGCAGGACAGCAGACGCCTTTTTCCGAAGCGACCTCCTTGAGTCCGACGATCTCCACGCCGTTTGCAGAGAGCGAGAAGCCCGCCGTCATGCCGCCAAGATAGTATTGCGGCGCGGCGGCTTCGGCTGCACGCCCTCCGCCGCAGAGTGTAAAGCAGAGCAGCAGTGCGCCCGTGAGAACAAAAAACAGCTTACGCATCCCAACCTCCGTAACAGAAGTTACTTTGCGTAAGCTGCAAACGATCTATGCAATTTCTATTCCGATTGCGAGAGGGATTTTTTGTAAGCGGCGGCGTTTTCCAGCAACTCCCCCGCATGGCGGAGCGCAAGTTCGCTCTCCGTATCCCCGCCGATCAGACGCGCGATCTCCTTGACGCGGGCCTCGCCCTCCAGGGCGTTGATGACCGTGAACGTCCTGCCGCCCTCTTCCCGCTTTTCGATATAGAACTCCCGATCGGCGCACGCGGCGATCTGCGCTAAGTGGGACACCGCAATGATCTGCACGTTTTGCGCGATCTTGCAGAACTTCTCCGCGATCGAACGCGCCGTCTTTCCGCCGATGCCCGCATCGATCTCGTCAAAGATATACGTCCCGATGGCGACCGCGGAATGCTGCGTCTTGACGGCGAGCATAAATCTGCTCATTTCACCGCCGCTGATGATCTTGCCCAGTTCCTTGGGCGGCTCGCCCGCATTGGCGGAGAACAGAAAGGTGACGCTGTCCAGCCCCTCGCTTGTTGCGTGCGGCACGTCCTCGCGTGTATAGTCCCCGAAGCGTATTTCAAACTGCGGGGAGGCGATATTGAGCGTTTTGAGTTCCTTTGTGACGCGCGACGTAAAGCTCTCCGCAGCGTCCTTGCGCACCCCGGTCAGCGCCCGGCAGGCAGCAAAGATCGCGTCCTCTGTCTTTTCCAGTTCGGCGCCCAGCGCCTCGTACCGCGCGCCGCTGTCCGAGAGCATCTCATACTCCTCTTCCGCGCGCTGATGAAAGGCGAGAATTTCCGCAACCGAACTGCCGTATTTTTTCTTGAGCGCCTTGAGTTCATCCAGGCGCGCTTCAACGCGCTCCGCTTCCCGCTCGTCAATGTCCAGTTCGTCCGCATACTCCTGCGCAGTCTCGGCAATGTCCTCGGCTTCCGCAGCCGCTGCCTCCAGACGCTCAGAGAGTGCCGCATACCGCTCATCCAACCGACCGATGGGCGAAAGTGCACGCTGTGCACTGCGCAGCGTATCGGCACCGCCGCCGTCCGCCCCGAGGTACTGCCGCACTGCACCCAGTGCATCGAGGATCTTTTCGGCGTTGCGCCAGCGGTCGCGGAAGGAGATGAGTTCCTCTTCCTCCCCCTCTTTGAGATCCGCCCGCCCGATCTCATCAATCTGGAATTTCAGGATATCGAGGCGGCGTTCCCGCTCGCTCTCGTCCCCGCCGAACTTTGCGCGGTCCGCAACGATCTGCTTTCTGCGCGCAAGCAGGGCATTCAGGCGCTCCTTGACGGCAGCGACTTCCTCGCCCGCCACGTCATCGAGAAGCTTTAATTGATTGGACTCTTTCAAGAGGAAAAAATGCTCGCTCTGCCCGTGGACGTCCACCAAAAGCGCAGTCAGGCGGCGAAGCATGCCCGCCGTTACGGCGCAGCCGTTGATCTTCAGCGTGCCCTTGCCGTCCGCCGAGAGCCGACGGGAAAGGATGAGCGTCTCGTCCGGCTCCACGTCCAATTCCTCAAGCAGCGCCGCAACGCGGGGATCGGAACAGGAAAATTCGGCGCGCACGGCGCAAAAGGACTCGCCCGAGCGGATCAGACTCCTGTCCGCCTTAGCGCCGAGCACAAAGTCGATCGCGTCCAGAATGACCGATTTTCCCGCGCCCGTCTCGCCCGACAGCACATTGACGCCGGGCGAAAATTCCAACTCTGCGCGCTCGATGAGCGCAACATTTTGTATGAGCAGCTTTTGTAACATATCAACCTTTGATGACGGCTAAGAGCCGCTCCGCAACCGCCTTGCCGTCCTCCGTACTCTCGCAGATGAGAAGCAGGGTGTCGTCCCCCGCAATGCTCCCCGCGACCTCGCGGAAGGCAAGTTCGTCCACCGCGACGCCCGCGTTGGACGCGCTGCCGGGCAGCGTCTTGACGACGACCAGGTTCCCGACGGGACGGACGGTGAGCGCGCTTGCGCGGAACAACTCGCGGTGCTTTTCCGAAAGCGTCCCCTCCGACTGCGCCGCGCAGGCATAGCGGAAGCGTTTTTGTGTCCCGCGGACCTTGAACAGATGCAGGTCCTTCACGTCGCGGGAGACCGTCGCCTGCGTCACGGAAAAACCGCGCGCGGCAAGCGCCGCACACAGTTCCCCCTGCGTTTCGATTTCACGCTCCTCAATGAGCGAAAGGATGGCTTCCTGTCGCTGATTGCGCATCATCCCATGCCCCCTTAATTGATCTTTTCCGTCATGCGGCGGAAATACTCGCTCAGCCCCCGCGTCAGAAATGTGACGGTGCGCGCGGATTTTCGCACGATCAGCCGATCGTCTGCGCCCGCTTCTCCAAGGTAGACGCCGTCCCCGTAGAGCACGACTTCCCCCTTCAAGAGGGAAAAGCCCAGTTCACTCTTATCAGAATAGGCAATGGGACGGCTGCGCATGGAAAATGCACAGACGGGCGTGAGCTGGAAGGTCTCGCAGTCGGGCGTCATGATGCTCCCGCCCGCCGAAAGCGAATAGGCGGTGGAGCCGGTCGGCGTCGTCACGATGAGCCCGTCCGCGACGAACTCACCGGCATGGCTCCCGTCGATGGTGACGGCGATCCGCACGACCTTGTTCGCCCTTCCCGGATAGACGGGATGCAGCAAAGCAAGCTCATTGAGACAGTCAAACATTTTCCCGTTGAGCTCCGCCTCCAGCATGGAGCGCCTGAGCATGGCACAATGTTCGTCCAACGCAAGCGGCACAACGCGCTCGCACTCGTCGCGCTCGAACTCCGTAAGAAAGCCGAGCGTACCGAAATTGACGCCCACAATGGGAATATTCAAAACGGACGCGCGCAGGGCGACGCGAAGCATCGTGCCGTCGCCGCCGAGCACGATGAGCCTGTCGACCTGCCCGATCTCCTTCAGATCGCTGTAAATGATCGCGGCATGTCCATGACGGCGTATGTCTGCTGCGAGGCGCTCTGCGACGGAGGCGTCAGCCTGATCGCGGTTGTAAAAGATCCCGAGTTTCATTTGCGGTTATTATACAACAATTGGTGAATATATGCAAGGGGTTTTCTCAAATTTCTTCCGGGAAAGGGCGCTCCTGTGCGCGGTGCAAAAATTGCTCCCGCGCGATCGGCACCCCGCCCTTTTTTAAGAACACGATATACTCCACATTTTTGTGCGCATGGATGGGCGCGTTGACGATCCCCTGAGGCGCGAGCTGCACGGCAAGGCATTGATCGTAAAACTGCGACAGCAGCGCACCGTGCATTTTGACGGGTAAAATGCCGCCCTTTTTCAGTCCAACCCCGCCGCATTCGAACTGCGGCTTAAAAAGCACAAACGCCCTGCCGCCGTCATCGAGCAGGCCTGCGATCACGGGCAGAATCAGGGACAGCGAAATAAAGCTCAGATCGGAGACGATACCGTCAAGGGGAAGGTCAAAATCTTCGCAGCGAAGATAACGAGCATTCGTCTCGTCCAACACGACAACGCGCGGATCGGACGCAACCGAGGGCGCAAGCTGATCTTTCCCGACGTCGACGGCATACACACGTTGCGCACCGCGCGACAAAAGCACCTCACAAAAACCGCCCGTGCTCGCGCCGAGATCGGCAAATACCTCTCCTTCGACGCTCTGCGAGAACGCCAAAAGTCCACGTTCCAGTTTATAGCCGCCGCGCGAGACACGCAGCGCCTCATCCGAGAGAAAGGTAAATTGGTCGGCATCGGACACGTCGTCCGCAGGCGAGAGCACTTTCCCGCCGCGCAGAATGAGCCCCTTTTTCAGGATCTCCTTTGCACGCGTCCGCGAACCGTACTTTTCCGCAAAAAAGCTATCCGCGCGCATGACACACCCTAATACATTGAAGGATGTCATCCGCATTCAGCCCGAATTCTTCCATCAGTTCCGCTACGCCGCCGTGCGGAATAAATGCATCGCGATAGCCGAAGGAATAGACAAGCTTCCCGCTGTTGACAAGAACATTTGCGATCGCCTCGCCAATGCCGCCGCGCAAGACGTTATCTTCCAGTGTAATGACATACTTTTCCTTCCGTTCAAGCAGCATCTGCGTATCCAGCGGCCTTGCAAAGCGCGCATTGACGAGGGAAACTTCAATTCCCTCCTTTTGCGCCGCCAGTATGACGTTCTGCGCAAGTTTGATGCACCGTTCGCCCGCCGCATAGATTATTATGTCAGACATAGTACTATGCAAAACTTCAAACTTCCCTACTTCAATGCCGTCTGAGATGCCCTCCTCCCCCTCTCTCGGGTAGCGGATGGCAAGCGGCCCGTTTATATGCGTGCTCTCGCGCAATATGGCGCGAAATTCTGCAATATTTTTGGGAATCGCGATCGTCAGATTGGGAATCGGAGCAAGATAGGACAGGTCAAACACGCCCTGATGCGTCTCCCCGTCCGAGCCGGAGATCCCCGCACGGTCGATGCAGAACGTGACGGGCAGATTCTGTCCGCAGATATCATGAATGATTTCATCGAAGGCGCGCTGCAAAAAGGTGGAATAGATGGCATAATAAGGGCGCATCCCCTGCGTCGCAAGCGCAGCGGCGAGCACCGAGGCATGCTCCTCGCAGATCCCGACGTCGTACGCCCGCTCGGGGAATTTGTTGAAGAAGGGACGCAAGCCGAGCGCATCCGTCATTGCAGCCGTGACGGCGACGATCCTTTCGTCCTCCTTCGCCATGGCGACGAGCTCTTCCCCCAGCGCCGCGGAATATTCCGACTTCGGCTTAGCGGGCGAGATCCCGTGCGTTCTGCTAGGCTCCTGCTCACAAAACGCATATCCCTGCCCCTTTCGCGTCGTGACATGCAAAAGCACGCTGTCTGAAGCGAGCGCCTCCTTTGCCTGTTCTAAGGCGGGGATGACCTCTGTTAGGTCGTTCCCGTTATAGACGCCCATATATTTCAGGCCATACCGCTCAAAGAGGGCGACATCTTCCTGCGGCGCAGCGCCGCACTTCATCTCATCCAGCACCTCATGCGTGCCGCCGACGGTAGGCGAAATGGACATGCCATTGTCGTTTAAGATGATGAGCACCTTGGTATTGAGTATCTTTAAGCTGTTGAGCGCCTCGTAGACGAGGCCATTATTGAGCGAGCCGTCGCCGATCAGGGCAACAACCTGAAAATCCTCGCCCTTTAAGTCGCGCGCCTTGGCAATGCCGAGCGCGGCAGAGACGGATGTCCCCGCGTGCCCCGTATCATAGCTGTCATACGAGCTCTCCGACCGCTTGGGGAATCCGGCAATCCCCCCTCTCTGGCGCAGAGTAAAGAAGCGCTCAGCGCGCCCGGAGAGAAGTTTGTGCACATAGCACTGGTGCCCGACGTCAAAAATGATCTTATCCTTGGGAAACTCAAATACGCGGTGCAGCCCCACTGTGAGCTCCACGACCCCAAGGTTGGACGCGAGATGCCCACCGCGCAGAGCGACCGTCTGAAAGATCTCCTCCCGCAGCTGCTCGCAATATTTCTTTAATTGCGCAATGGAGGCGCCGCAAAGCGCCTCGTGTGACATGATCTGCACCATGTTTCACCTGTCCCTCTTCAGGACGTAATCAACGATCCCATACAAAAAAGCGGTGTCCGCATCCTTCATCGCAGCAAGAATGGTTTTGCAGCGCGCGGCACAGACTTCCGCCCGCTCTCTTGCGCCCGCAAGCGTATACACTTTGACCGCGGTCAGTTTTTGTTCCGCTTCGTCCTTTCCAACCGTCTTTCCGAGCTTCTCGCTTTCACCCGACGCATCGAGGATGTCGTCCGTCAGCTGGAACAGATTTCCGAGTTCCAGACCAAATTCTTCCGCTTCTGCCGCATATTTTTCCGCGATGCACGCCGCCATGACGAGCGGCGCGGCGATCAGGCGCCCCGTCTTGTTGCGATAGATCCAGAGAAGCTCCGCTTCTCCGCCGTTTTCGCCCGTATAGAGAAGGTCCGCCGACTGCCCCGCGACCATTCCCGCGGCACCCGCAGCCTTTGAGAGCGCCTGCGCGGCGCGCAGATACCCTTCGCCCCGCCCGCACGCAGCAAGCAGCAGATCAAAGGCATAGGAAAGCAGAGCATCTCCCGCCAGAATGGCATTTGCCTCGCCGAACACTTTATGGTTGGACGGCCTGCCCCTGCGGAAGTCATCGTTATCCATAGCGGGCAGATCGTCATGGATGAGCGAATAGGTGTGAATGCTCTCCAGTGCGACGGCAAAATCTTCGTTGCTCCGCCAATCAACACCAAATGCCGCAAGCGCACCAAAAAAGAGCACGGGGCGCACACGCTTGCCCCCTGAAAGCAGGGAGTAGCGCATGCTCTCCGTGAGAATTTTCGGCTCAAACGCCATCTCCGCGCACTTCTTTTGCAGATACGCTTCAAAGTGTGCGCGGTAAATTTCATACCGGTCGTGAAAGTTCATCGCATCGCACGCTCCGCACAGGATACTGCATTTTGCAGCAACATTGCGATTGTCATGGGACCGACGCCGCCGGGGACGGGCGTAATCAGCGACGCCTTCTGCGAGACCGCCGCAAAGTCCACATCCCCCACGAGTTTGCCGTCCACGCGATTGATCCCGACGTCGACGACGACAGCGCCCTCCTTTACCATATCGGCCGTGACAAAGTTGGGCTTCCCGATCGCCGCGATCAGAATATCGGCGCGCGCACACTCTTCCGCCAGATTGACGGTGCGCGAATGACAAATTGTCACGGTCGCATCGGCATTGAGCAGCAGGAGCGCCATAGGACGCCCGACAATGTTGCTTCTGCCGATGACGACGGCGCGCTTGCCGCGCGGTTCCACGCCGTAGCGGTGCAGAAGCTCCATGACGCCCAAAGGCGTACAGGCGACAGTGCATTCCTCGTTTCGCGCAAGCCTTCCGATATTTTCCGCGGAAAACCCGTCCACGTCTTTCTCAGCGGGAATACATGCGAGAATTTTGTCCGCGTTCAGATGCCTGGGCAAAGGAAGCTGAACGAGGATGCCGTGCACCGCATCGTCCGAAGCAAGCGCGCGCACCAATTCCTCTGCCTCCGCTTGCGTCACGTCCGCGGGCAGGTAATGCGCAAAGGAGCGGATCCCCGCTTCTTCACATCCCCTGATCTTGTTGCGGACATAGACCTGCGAGGCGGGATCCTCGCCGATCAGCACGACCGCAAGTCCCACCTTTTGACCGTATTTTTCTTCAAATGCCGCCGTTTTGCCGCGCAGCTGCGCGCGGATCTCGGCGGCGGTCTTTTTTCCGTCGATGATCGTCATTTGTTGATGATTCCCCCCAATACGCCGTTGACAAAGTCCGCCGACTTCTCCGTAGAGTACTTGCGTGCGATCGCCGTTGCCTCGGAAACGGAGACGACGGGCGGAATATCATCCATGTACTTGATCTCCGCAAGGGCGATGAGCATTGCCGCCTTGTCTGCGGGGTAGATGCGATAGTCCGCAAAGCGCGTCACCGTCTCGGCGATCTCCCCGGACAGCTCGTCCTTATGCGTCAGAACAGCGTTTACGATGCGTTCTGCAAACGCTATCTCCTCCTCTTTGAGCTTTGCGAGCCGGTAGACGCCTGCCCGAAAGTTTTTTTCGCCGTCGCCGCCGAACAGATCTGCGAACACGATCTTGAATGCGGCTTCCCGCGCATCACTTCTCATAATGTTATCCTCATGTAAATCGTTCCCCCTCGCAAGCGAGAGGGAACGGCGCGTTTGTTATGCGTTTGCCGCTTGTTCAACGGGCGCTTCCTGTTCCACAGGCGGCTGCGTCCTGGACGCAGGAAAAATGACGCTCGTAACGTGGACGTCCACCTTCGCGATCTTGTACTTCGTCATGGACTCCACCATCTGCTTGATATTCTGCTGGATGCGGAATGCAAGTTCGGGCACCTTGTAGCCATAGTATGCAATGACGGAGATATCCACAAAGACGCCCTCTTTCTCAAAGCAGATCTTGATGCCGTGATTTTTGGACGACACGAGCTCGATCCCCTCCGTCTCGCGCAGGCTGAGAACGGCAATGCCGCTCACGATATCCGAATTATAGGTAATTTTCCCCTTCTGACCGTTGGGATTGTACTTGATACTTGCCATAACAGTCTCCTTTGCAACCATTATAGCACATCTTTTGCAAATTTACCACTGTTTTTTTCAACTTTCCGCGTAAACAGGCATAATTATAATATTTCCGTCCCGCACCTGCTGTTCCTCTTCCAGCACATAGAAGATCTTTGTGACCATTTCGCTCGTCAGTTCGCTGGAATTGACAAAGACGTTGATATTTTCCGAATCCCCGATCGCAACCGCCGCATCGGAGAAGCCCATCGTCTTGATGATGGATTCCATGATGAGTTCATCCTCCATCATCTCCACGAGTTCCTGCTTGCGCGCGACGGCGGCATCGTACTCCTCCGTACCCGGCTCATACGCCGAAATGATGCTGTCAAGCTGCACGAACTCTTCGCTTCGCGTTGTATTTCGTTCGGCGCGATATGTCGTGAAATAGTTTGCTTCGACTGCGGCGTCTACGTCCTGTGACTGCGTCCCCGCAAGGACAAAGTTGCAGACGGCCGTCACTGCGAGCAGCAGGACGAGCGTCGACATCAGGGCAATTTTCTTGGTGTTGGACATTTCTATTCTCCTTCTATACAATTATTTTTTGTCAGACGGATACACATAGATCCGATTGTCCGCAAGGTTGAGCGCGTTTGCCGTGATCTGCGTGATCCTGAGGCGGACGAGGATTCCGTCCTCGCCGTCAAATACGACCACCGCGCTGACCGGAACGCCGTCCTCCTCCGTGACCATGACCGTCACACGCTCAACGCCCTCGACCTCCGAAAGCAGCGCGCCGATCCGTTCTTCCTGCGCGGTGGGCGCATAGGTGCCCGTTGGCGCGTCCTCCGTCTTTCCGAAGACAAACCAGCATCCCAGAAGCAGCGCAAGCGCTATCAGGGCAATGAGAAGAATGCGCGCCGTCTTATTTTCCCACAGCTTTTTCAGTGCCTCTTTCACATGACCTCCGCTTCGCATCCGTAACGGGTTTCAAGCGCATTTTCGATCTGCTCACTAATATGTATATGCTCGTCCTGTTCATATATTCCGAAATTTGTGATGGTAACAGCGATTTTTTGATAGGAAAATGTCGTATCCGCATTGCGCTCGACCTGCGCCTGACCCGCGACGCCGTATGTCTCGTCGAGCCAGAGGACAATTTCCTCCTCGTCCTGCGCGGCAAGTTCCTGCGCGCAGTACGCAAGATACGCTTCATCCATCTCCGGTACAGCGACGGAAAAGGTCAGTCCCTCGCCCGAGATAAGCCCCTTAAGCGGCGCGAGCATCACAAAGAGCGTGACGAGTTTGGTCGCCCCCTTCAGAAACTGCCCCATCTTGCCGCTTGGTGCAATGATCGTGATGAGCACCGACAACAGCACGACGCCGACAATGCTTAAAATATACTGCGTCATCAGAAGATCACTCCCGTAGAACAGACGAGCAAAATGAGCGTGAGAAAATACAAAAAGGCGATGCAGCACAGTCCCGCGAGGAAGAACCCGCAATCAGACGCAAGGCGGGACAGAAAGGCGGAGATCCTGCCCCCGACCGGTTCTGCCACGGCGGCACTCAGCCGCAAAAAGAGCTGGAACGCCGCAAACAGGAGCACGGGACGAAGGATGGCGCCGAACAACAAAAAGACGGCAAACGACCCGACGGCATTCTTGATAAGCGCGCTCCCCGCCAGCACAAGATCGAGCCCACCCGATAAAAAGCCGCCCACAATGGGAACCGACCCCGAGACGAGATACTTTGCCGCGCGCAGCGAGATCCCGTCGTACTGCGCCGCCGTTATGCCCTGCACCGTGAGAAAGATGCCCAGGATCCCGAGCGCAAGTCCGATGAGCCATTTGTTGATGCTCTTGAAAAAATCCCCGAGTTTGCTCGTCTTGACCTCGTCGGAGAGACTGCCGACAAAGGTGAGCACGATGACGACGACGGACGTCGGCAGCACCACGGCAGTGAACATTTCGCACACAGCGCTCGAGAGAAAGGCGACGGCAGGGCGATAGATCCCCGCCGACACAGCGCCCCCGCTCGCCGCTATCAGCGTAAGCAGGATGGGATAGATGATCTGCATCTGCCGCTGCATGCTTCCGATCGCGGAAAAGCCCGCCTGCAGGACGGAGATCAGAACGGAGAGCAGCACCGCGCCGACCGAAAGATAGGCAGCAAAGTGGATGATATCGGTCATCGTGCTCTTCAGAAATCCGTTCTTGGCAGAGTTGAGAATGCCACAGAGCAACGTCACCGCCAGAATGACCGCAAAGGCGGGAAGCATGACCTTCCCCTCCTCCCAGACGAGCGCAAGCACCGACTGCCACAGCGAGGAATAGTCGAGCGAAAAATCCCCCGTGACGATGCTCGCCAGCATCTCCTTGAGATCGCTCCCTTCGTACTGCGGCAGGGTCGCGAGATATGCCTCCAACTCCTCGGTATCCAGCGCCTCCAGAAGCTTTTGGACCTCTTCCTGCAATTGCTCAATCGCCGCCTCTTCCTCCGCCGTGAGCGCGGAAGCTGCGACCGGCTCCGAAGACAGCGTCAGACACAAAAGGAGCAGGCATAGCAGCGCAAACAGCGCCATGACGCGCCGCCTGAACGAATATGCACGCCTCATGTGATCAGCCCCAACAGATCGCTCACCAGTCCCAAGACGCTCTCCAGAATGGGAACGGCAAGGACAAGAATGACGATCTTTCCGCAAAAGATGAGCTTGTCCGCCAGAGAATCCTGCCCGAAATCATGCAGGACGCCCGCGCTGAATTCCACGATATATCCGATCCCGACCATCTTTAAAAGCGTCTTGACGATCGTCGCGCTCAGCCCCGTCGCCTCGGCGATCTCCGCAAAGATATCCATGCTGCCGCGGAAGATCTCAAGCGCAAACAGCAGCAGAATGATACTGCCCGCAATGGTCACGACAAGGGCAAGTTCGGGCTTCGTGCTCTTTACAAGGATCGCCGCGACCGCCGTCACAAAGGCAACGCCCACGAGCTGAAAGATCTGCGTCGTCATGTCACTCCGAAAATTTCCTGTACCGTCTCAAACAGATCGCCGATCATCGTCACGGCGACCGTCAGGGCGAGCACGAGTCCCACAATGGAGACGACGGTGGAGATATCGTCTCTGTCCGACTTTTTTAAGACCTGGCAGACGACCGTCACAATAATGCCGATTGCCGCCAGTTTGAAGATGATGGAGATATCCATTACACGATGAGAATGACAAAGGCAAGCCCCGCCAAAAGCCCCAACTTGAGGTAAAGCTCCCCCTTCTCTTTTGCTTGCTTTTCGCACGCGGACTTCTTCTCGCCGAGCGCACCCCTCCGCGCGCCGAAATATTCGCGCTGGGAGCGCGCGTCGCCGCGCCCGAGCATGGAGAAATAGTCCGAGCACTCCTTTATTTCCGCATCGGTCAGATAGGAAAGCCGCACCTGCGCCACATGCTCGGAAGAAAAGCGCTCGAGCGTCCTTTGAAAGTCCCCGCTGCCTGTATATTCCTTCAGCAGAACGGAAAGCGGCTTTCTCGCATAGCCAAGTTCCGTCAGATACCTTTCGTTGAAATCATGCAGCTGCGCAAAGAAGCGCGCCCGGCTGCGGTACTTTCCCGCCGCAAAATAGCCCATGCCGACACCGAACGCGATGACGCAGCCCGCCAGGAGAAGCTTAAGCCATAGCACGCTCGTCCGCTCCGTATATGGCGCCGACATGCCCCAGCCCGTCCAACACGACATAGCGCTCAAAGAGCTTTTGCGGCACGTCCCGCACCCGCTTCAAGTGCGCCGACGCAAATACAAAGATACCGCTCTCGATCGCACGCTTTACCGCCGCATAGTCCTCCGGGAGCAGCTCGTCCGTGACGACGAGATCGGGGCGCATCGCTCTGATCCCCGCCGTGAATGCGGTGAGTTTGTCGGCATACCGCACGACGTCCGCCGTCGCGCCCAGATCGCCCGCCGAAAGTTCCCCGCGCTCGTCGCTCACGAGCACATTCAGCCCGCGTCGCTCGCAGACGAGGCGCGTCAGATCGCGCAGCATGGTCGTCTTACCCTCCCCGGGCGGCGAGAGAATAAGGAGAGAGCGCATCCGATCTTGCAAACATCTCTCATACACTGCCGCGGCGCAGCCCTCCACTGCGTGCGGAATGCGGATGCACACCGAGGTCACGGCATGGATGGAGAGCGCGCCCCCGTTTTCATAGACATAGGAGCCGCAGATTCCGATGCGCTCGCCGCAGGCGCCCGTCACAAAGCCCTGCTTGATCTGTTCGGCGACCGAATACACGCAGTAGCCGCTCGCCGCAAAGACGATGTCCTCGACCTCCTGCATCGTCGGCAGAAGCGCGTCCCCCGCCCGCACGCTCGTCCCGCGATCGCCGAGGTAACAATACTCCCCGCCGACGTTGGCACGCAGCGGTTTGTCCGCACGGATGCGAAGTTCATACAGGGAATTGAGATTGACATGCCGCACTGCATCCAGAATGCGCGGCGGAAGAAATTCCAGCATGGTATATGGTATGGGACAAGTCCGTCGATTATGCTTTTTTTCTGTATACGAAAAAGCCGACCCGCGAACGGGTCGGCTTTCAAGCCTTTCAGTTACTCGATTACAAAGACCGAAACGCTGTTGTTCTTGATGGTCGCCTTCAGAGTATCGCCGTCCAGTGCGATATCGCTCTCGACAGGCGCAATATTGATCTGCTTGCCGTAGCGGACGCCGATCTCGTTGATGACCGTCACATCCTCGTGCCACAGCGTCGTGACGTGCGCCTTGGTCTTGCCCGTAAAGTCGACAAGCTTTGCCTGCATCTCCTCGTCCTTGCCCGAGACGTTGACAACCTTCAGATAGATCTTGCCGTCGTCGCCCACGGTCGCGGACTGGAAGATACGCTCGTTGACCTTCCAGATATTCTTGAACAGCACTTCGTGCCACTCGCCGTCCTTCTTGATGGACGCCGTGAACGTCTTTTTGGTATAGACGAGCTTGATGGTGTTGCCTTCGGGGCTGTAACCGAGGAATTTATCCTTGCCCATCATCTCGCAGACAGTGCGCATAAAGTCAACGCGCTTGTCGAAGGAGACGTCATAGCCCTTATGGTTCTTGCCGTACTGGCAGCAGATGGAGAAGCCCGCGCAGTCGATGGTGCCCGCGTCGCGGACATCGGCAACGCCGACGCCTGCTATGAAGGACTGCTCGCCGTACAATCTGCGGAAATCGATGAGAACTTCGCAGTCGCTGAACTTCTGATCATCATAGTAGAAGCCGTTGAACGCTTCGCTCTCCTCGACGATGAGCTCGCCGTTTTCGATATGACCGCCGCGGGAATTGGGATAAACCTTCCAGCCGCCCATTCCGTCCTTGAAGTCGTGGTGATAGAGCGTCTCGCCCGTCTTGAGATCGCGCACCGTGACGCTCCTGACGGCGCTCGCCGTGCGGTGACCGCCGAACAAAAGTCCGCCCGCGTTGTCGTCATTGACCTCGGAGACATCGGTCAGCGTATAGTTGCCGACGTTGGCAGCAAACATCTGCTGCACGTAGTAGTTGGGCGTCAGCATGACTTCGTGCGCGTTGAACCAGATCATGTCGGGCGTCCAGCGATAGTTGAGCGTGGAGGCAAACAGGGGCGCATAGCAGGTCATCTTGACGACGTCGGAATTGCGCTCACAGCCCGTCAGGAACGCCGCCTCGGCAAGCGCGCTGCGCAGGTTGTTGTCACCGTTGAGACGGCCTCTGCCGTCCGACATCGTGTGCATCGCATACTCGCCCATGAACACCTT
>DXBS01000120.1 GCA_019116405.1 Candidatus Gallimonas intestinigallinarum
TATCGATCTGCGCCCGTTCGCCCCCTTCGAGGCGGTTCTCTGTCGTCGTGGTCGCCTGTCCCTGCAGGGGCAGCGCAATGCCGCGCGCCGTAAAGATCTCGTTTGTCGCCTTCAGGAAGGGAAACACCCGCCCGATGCCGAGGTACGCCGTCGCCTGGTAGACGGTCTCCTTGACCTCGACGGGCGTCACGCCCATCTCCAGCGCCGCGGGCACGACGGCGCGGAACTCGTCGATGCCCTGACAACCCAGAAGGGTCGCGAGAATGGCGAGCAAGCGCGTCTTGGCGTCCAGCCTGCTTCTTGCTATGACTTCGTCAAAGGCGAAGTTATCAAACCGTTCAATGAACTCGGGATCGGTCGCCAAAAGCTCCGATGTGTGACCCGGGCACATTCTCTCGTGATAAGCTTTTGCAGCCTCCGTTATGTGCATAGTTTCCTCCTTTTATTTTTCTGCCCTGTCAACGGGCAGCCACATGTCATGCTGTTTGTTTCCGTATTCTATTATATCTGCATTTCCGCCGCCCGTCAATCTTGATTTTGCGCCAGTTGATAAGTATTACTTATGTAATTGACGCGGTTTTGGGGCATTTCAATGTCGTCCCCTCTTTTCTTACAGTATAATGCCATTTCCCCGTTCTGTCAAATGCTCATTTTTTATAGGAAAAAATGCGTTTTGGTTATGATGAACGTCCGCGTTTACAAAACTTTAACAAAAAGCTAACACCGCGCAAAACTTTTTTTACCATCTTATTAAAATCTGTCTGCTACAATATTTGACGAAACGGCGAAGGAGAACAACATGAAGCAATCGATATACGCGGGCTGAAAAAAGTTTCCGCGGGCTGGGCGCGGTAAGGAATGCACGATTCCGAGCGGCTCGTTATCTCCGCCACGAAAAAAGCACCGCCAAAGCGGTGCCTATCCGTGGTGGGAAGAAAAAGGAAACTGACAATCTAAACGAGATTTTCTGCGGCTTCGCCTTGAAAGCTTCGTATTTGCTTTCCGCCCCTCAACCTTCTCATACAAACTATACGGCAAATACTCGCGCGAACACGTGGGAATACACGATTCCGAGCAGCTCGTTATCTCCGCCACGAAAAAAGCACCGCCAAAGCGGTGCCTTATGGTGGTGGAGCGTGTCCGACCTAAAACGAATTTCAGTCCATATTATCAATGATTTTCAGATATTGTTTTTGAGTAAGCACATCATTAGTGATGTTAAAGCGATTGGCTACGAATTTTGACATGGAGCCTGAAAAAGCGTTTATATCGATTAAATCACGATATAACTTTTTGCGTTCATCTGTGGTTTTGTTTCCATTAAAACAGAACGTCGTTGTTAATATGTAACTTATAGACTTGGTATGCGACAGATTAAGTGCGCACAATAATTCAATGGTTACCTCTGATACGGACTCAAATTTATCGGGGTCAGGATATGTATTATTTGAGTTCGGGACATATCCAACGACATACAAATGTCGTTTTGCTTCTGAACAACAATGTTGTTTTTCTTGCTCGCTGTCGTATCCTTTGTAATATCCTTGAAATCTTGCGATATTAATATGCAAACTGCTTAATAATGTATTGATTAGCTTTCGTTTTTTGCGAGTATATGTAAGAGGTTTTATTGAATAGAAAATCTCACCGATTTCATCCAACATTCGTTCAGCTTGATTTAAGGCAAGGTCATAATCTTGATATGTTAAATATTTTTGGTAAGCATAATTATCTTTTCGCAGTAGCATTAATTTATAGTTGACCTTTTTGCGCGTTTCAATCAAATATAATTGCGCGCACCCCCACCATATAATTGATGCCACCAAGGAGGAAAGTATGCCTATGAGTATATCCATTACTTAACCTCAAAGCCGTTATATGTTTCAAAAGCAAGCAAATAGATTGCCTTCAACAAATCGGGATTCTTTGCCTTTAATTCATCAATGACTGTATCTTGTTCGACAGTGTCAACAACATCGTTTTTAATTAGATTCTCAATAGTTACAGGCAGTTGTTTGCACACAAGATAAAACGCATTTTCTATACCGGTAACAAGTTCATAGAATTTATCCATAGAAACTCGACGGATTTTCTCACATGCAACAGGCTTATTATTTACAGAGCAACGCCAAACTATATTTTGCGAGCGTTTGGCAATTGTTTCAACAAGGAAACACATATCCGCAGGATGATTCAAAATTTGATTCTGCATGCCGATATATGTTTTTTGGCTCGATGATGAGTTCATTGTATTATGTTTATTTTTCATTTCAACATATATTTTTGTCCCATCACTCTGCGTTACTATGACATCAAAACCATGTTGTGGTACTTCACAATTTGGGATATACTTAAACATGTGTTGATGGAAATAACCAATCGCATTTGAATTTGATTTGTCTCTTTGCCTATGTATTTCCAGTTCTATGATTTCTTCTATCGACTTCTTGAATAGTGCCTTATCAAAAGTCAGTTTAATAGGGTCGATAATATTGCTATTAAATTTGGAAAGACCAATCGACTTGAGGGTTTCATTATAGCTTGCTATTGTTTTAGCCACATGCTTTTCAAAATCGGATTGACTAATAAATGGGATAATATAATTGTCATCCATTATTGATTTCCTCCAAGGTTTTTTTAATTTCAAGCCCAATTTCTTTTGCTAAATTTACAGGAACAGCATTGCCGACCTGCTTATATTTTTCCGAAAGTTTACCCCAAAACCCCCAAGTATCAGGGAATGTTTGTATTCGTGCGTTTTCACGATACGAAAACGGGCGAACTTCTATCGGGTGGCATCTATCAGTTTGCTTCATCCCCGGGCTTGTTAATACTGCGAGCGACGGCTCATCCAACCCAATTCGGCGCAAAATACCTGTGCGACCGCCACCCATGTACCAACATGTCTTCATATATTCTTTTGCAATTTCCGGATCTATATTGCGCCAGTAGCCACCCGGAGGAACTAATGCAAATATTTTTTCCTTGTATTCGGAATATCTTTCACATTCTTCTTTTGAGGGATTAACATCAAGTTTCACATCACGCATGACTGGGCGATACTTGTGTTTTGGCGGGAATCTAAACGAACACTTTCCAACCAAATCGTTGCGTATTCCAACGGTTATAAGCCGCTCGCGCTTTTGGGGCACACCATAATCCCAAGCATTAAGTACGCTATGGCAAGTTTTGTAACCTTGCTCTTCGAAAATATTTAGTATTGTCTGATAAGTCTTTCCTCTATCATGTGTTAACAAGCCTCTTACATTTTCAAAAAGAAACATTTTAGGCTGTAGTTTTTCCAAGAATGTTGCATAGTGATAAAACATTGTGCCGCGAACATCTTGTAATCCTAAACGCTTTCCTGCGTAACTAAAGGATTGACACGGTGCGCCGCCTGACAACAAATCAAGGTCACCTTTTTTTATGTTAAATTCTTTCTCCAAATCTCTTTGGGTAGTAATTGCTATATCTTCACACAATACTTTCCAATGCGGTCTATTCAAGGTAAGAGTATTAGCGGCGCTCTCATCAAATTCCACCAATCCAATGTGTTCAAAGCCAGCTTGTTCCAATCCAAGTGCTAATCCACCAGCCCCAGCAAATAATTCTATACTCTTAAGCATAAATGCGTAACTCCGTATAAGTTATATCTTTTAAGTATTATAGCAGAAAACGCGCTATTTTTCAAGCAAAAGAATGCCTTGAAACGGTTTTGGCACTATGGCGGGTGCTTGAATAAACGAGCGGCTCGGCTGCGCCTCGCCGTTCAAGCACCCGCCATAACAACAACGGAACAAAGCGAAACTCAAAGCGCACAGGAACGGGCGGTCGCCGCTGAACCGCTTGGCAGTCCGCACTTATCTCCCGTGCGGCGGTATTTGAGTGGTGACGCCTTGCGTGCCGTCTTCGTTTACATATCGGCGGCTTGTATACTTTCACATACGGCGCAGTATCCCTTGAGTAACGCTTTTGATACGGAAGAGTGTACCTTAACATACTCACGCTCCTCGCGGATAAGTGTTTATAATTTTGGTCATCGGGCGATCGTGAAGCGGCAAAACAAGCCGAAATGAAAATTTTTGAAAAAGTTTCGTGCGAGACCCTTGCTTTTTGCCGTTTTAGAGCCTATATAGTGAGGCAAATAAGGGCGAAACACAACAACCCGACTGATTGATGTCAGTCGGGTTTTGGTTTGCCTTTGGCAATAACAGCCTAACACGTTCCTTTCTCACGTCAAGCGGCTTTCGCGGCATAAACCGCCGTTCCCATGACTGCAAGTGGAAACACGCGACACACCGCTCACCACGCCTGTGACGGCTCCAAAACGGCTCAAAATCGCGCCTTAAAACACAACGGCAAAAAGAAAAAACCTAAAACGACTTACACTCAAAGTGGTTCGTTTTAGGTTTCGTTTGGTGGAGATAACGAGATTCGAACTCGTGGCCTGTACGTTGCGAACGTACCGCTCTACCAACTGAGCCATATCCCCATAAATTGTACCTTGATTATAGCATAATCCTCAAAAAAAGCAAGCGTTTTTTTGTCCTTTTCCAAAAAAACTTGCACCCATTCATACGGGAAATTGCTCTTCGATGTTAAAATCCAGTCCGTTTTCCTCCGATTCCTCCCACCGCTCCCGAATGAATTCCAAAATGTGCACATAGGCAGCCTTGGATCCCTCGCCGTAGAGATCCAGCTTTCCCTGTATTTCGTTCTCCTGCAATTCTTCCAGAGCGATCGTAACTTCATCGATCAGATCGAGCAGCGTCATATGTGCATCTGCAGTTATCATAGACCGTTTCATACATTCATCTCTTATATTGCATTAATTTGCATGATTATAGCATAACCAAACTGCGATTTCAAGCATACGCATGGGATTTTTGCATGACAACACAGATTTCTTTGCAATTATGCCACAAAATCAATTGACAATTGCGCCCAAAAGAGAGTAAAATAAACCATGCAAACGACGGGGGCATAGCTCAGTTGGTTAGAGCGCATGCTTCACATGCATGAGGTCACAGGTTCGAGCCCTGTTGTCCCCACCACGTCGAAACACGACGAATTTCGCAGCATCCGACAGAGCTCTGTCGGATGTTTGCTTTTACGTCGGTTTCTCCTTTTCCCAAAAAGTTCTTCGATACTTTTTGGGAGCCCTGAAATGCCTTGTGCCCTTTCTTTTTTATGCATCGGGAAGCCGGCGAACCTCCGCCCGAAGAGACGCGGCGCTTAGGGACAAATGTGCTCGGGCGAGGGGCGTGCGTAAGCCCCGCCGCCCGACGCCAAAGGCGACGCACGAGCACGAAGTGCGAAGTAGGGGCCCCCTTTAGGGGTGTCGGCGGAGCCCCGTTGTCCCCACCACGTCGAAACACGACGAATTTCGCAGCATCCGACAGAGCTCTGTCGGATGTTTGCTTTTACGTCGCCTTTTCCCAAAAAGTTCTTCGATACTTTTTGGGAGCCCTGAAATGCCTTGTGCCCTTTCTTTTTTATGCGTCGGGAAGCCGACGAACCATTGCCAAAGCGGGCAGCTTCCCTATCGTAATAAGAAAATGTGACAAACTTTTTGTTCGTCATTTTTATAAATTATTGTGTTGTTGTACACAAAATATTTTATGCAAAAATGCGGTGAAATCTCAAAAATTGCGCTCACAAAAGCGTTGCAAGACGCGTCCGTTGTGGTATAATAGTTATGACGATAATAAAGGAGTAAACCTTTATGAGCTACCTGACTTTGGATCATGTGAGCAAGCAATACCATTCGGGCGATATCACCGTAGACGCTCTGAAAGACGTTTCTTTTTCGCTGGAGAACGGTGAATTTGCCGTCGTGCTCGGCTCTTCCGGCGCGGGCAAGACCACCCTTTTGAACTTACTGGGCGGCATGGATAAGGCAACTTGCGGCACGATCGATCTGGACGGCAAGAACGTCACCGCCCTGGATAAGCGCGGCCTGACCAACTACCGCCGTACGGACATCGGCTTTGTCTTTCAGTTCTACAACCTCATGCCCAACTTAACGGCGCTTGAAAACGTGGAGATCGCGGTTGAGATCTGCAAAAACGCGCTCGACCCGCGCGAAGTGCTCGACGAAGTGGGACTTTCGGAGCGGCTCAATAACTTCCCCGCGCAGCTCTCGGGCGGCGAACAGCAGCGCGTGTCCATTGCGCGCGCGCTCGCCAAGAATCCCAAGCTGCTCTTATGCGACGAGCCAACGGGCGCGCTCGACTATGTCACGGGCAAGGTCATCTTAAAACTTCTGCACGACGTCTCCAAGGAGCAGCACAAGCCCGTCATCGTCGTCACGCACAACGCGGCGCTCAAGGACATGGCGGATAAAGTCATCCATATCAAGAGCGGCATGATCGAGGCGATCGAAGAGAACGCGCATCCCATGCCCATCGAGGACATCGAGTGGTGAGCGTATGAGAACATACTTAAAGACGCTTTGGCGCATGTTCCGCCGCCACTACGCCCGTCTCATCTCCATCATTCTCATGGTGGTCGTGAGCGTCGGACTGACCTCGGGCATCGGCATGGCGACGGACAAGATCGATCACTCTATCTCCGACTACCACGCGCAGCAGAATATGAGCGACCTCATCCTGATGAACACCGAAGGCGCGTTCACCGAGGACGATCTTGCCCTGGTTCAGGACCGCTACGGCGCGGAAAACGTGCTGCTCGGCGGATTTTTGGAGTTCGAAACCTCAGGCGGCAGGGCAGTCGTCAACGATACCGAGCTCACGCTGACGGGCGTTCCCGACGGCATCGTGCGCGTCTACATCTATAACTGCGACGACCCCGCGGACGTGGGCATCAACGAGTTTGACGAGATCACCCGCTTTGACACGGACGATACGGACGGCGCGATCGCCGTTTACACCGAACGCGGCACGACGCAGTTCCCCGAAAAGACACAGAGCGAGCGTTATACTCTCTCCGCGACGATTGAACAGTTTTATGATGAGTTCACCGCATCCGGAATGACGCTGGAAAACGTCAATATAACAATTCCCTTTACGCAGGAATACTACCTCGCGGGAACGGTGTATAACCCGCAGCACATGGCGGTGCGCGACGACGTCAGCTTCACCGAGATCGAAGGCGAGGAGGACGAATACGAGCCGCTCGCCGCGATCTACTATGTCTTCGGCGACCTCGTCAACACTTCCGCCGACGGTACCCTCACGGGATCGTTTATGGGAAGGCCTATCCCCGAGCAAACAATAGAAAAAGCCTTAGAACCAATCCACGCGACGGAGCTACTCAATCAGATCTATATCACCCTGCCCGAGGAAGACTCTCTGCTCTTCTCCGCAGGATATAATGCGGACGTCGATGCGGAAGTCTCCGAAATCGAAACCCTGTTCGCCGACCGGTACGCGGACGGAACGATCGAAACGCTGACGATGGAGGAAAATTATTCCTTCCGCTCCTTCCATGAATACAGCGGCAAGATCATGGGCATCGGCATCGTGCTGATGGTCGTGTTCCTCTTTGTCACAGTGCTGGTGGTGCTTTCCACTGTAACAAGGCTTCTGGACGAAGAGCGCTCGCAGATCGCCTGCCTGATGACGCAGGGCTATTCCCATGCCCGCATCATCGCAAAATATCTGCTTTTTGCCTTCATCGGCACCGCAATCGGCGGCGTGGGCGCATACTTCGCGGGCCTTGGCGTCTCGCGCATGATCTACGTCAACTTTGAATGGGAATATGCGCTGCCCGCCTACTCCTCCAACATTGCGATCGGCTTCTTTATCGGCACATTTGCGCTCATCCTCCTGTCCACGCTCATTGCAACGGCGGTCGCGGGACACAAGCTCACCCGTCAGCAGCCCGCAGACCTGCTGCGCCCCAAAGTCCCCAAGCGCGGCAAAAAGGTGTTTTTAGAGCGCATCCCCTTCCTCTGGAACAGGCTCTCCTTCAAATACAAGTCCACGATGCGCAACGTACTGCGCTTCTTCGGAAGATTCCTGATGACCGTCGTCTCCGTCGCCTGCTCGACGGCGCTGGTGCTCGCGGGTTTTGCCATCCTCGACTGCTGCCTCTTCCAGGACATCGGCGGCACGGCGATGATCGGCATCTCCATCATCGTGCTTGCGTTTGCGGCGCTGCTCAACTTTGTCGTGACCTACACGCTGACCAATATCAACATCAGCGAGCGCGAGCGAGAACTTGCGACCCTGATGGTGCTGGGCTATCAGGACAACGAGGTCGCGGGCTATATCTACCGCGAGATCTACATCACCAGCGGCATCGGCATTTTGTTCGGGCTGCCCCTCGGCGCGCTCGTCTGCCAGTTCATCTTCGTTGTCATGGGCTTCGGGTCTGTGCCGGGCATTTCCTGGTTCGTGTGGATCCTCGCGCCCGTGCTCTCCATCATCTTTACCGTCCTTGTCACGCTCATGCTGCGGCACAAGATCGTCCGCATCGACATGAACGAATCGCTCAAGGCAATCGAATGATCAGACGAAATATGCGCGCCGCGCTTTCTGCGCGGCGCGCCTTTCTTTGCAATCATTATTTTGCAGACTTGTTTTTTGCGCGCAGCTGTGTTATACTGAAATGAAAGGAGGCTTCTATGGAACAATTCTGGGAGACGCTGCGGCAGATCGGCAACGACTTCGTGCAGAACACGGGACTTGCCATCGTGCGCACGGTCGCCTTTTTCGTACTGGGACTGGTCGTCATCCGCATCGTGCAGGTCGTTGCGCGCGCGACGACCTTAAAGAGCCGCAAGCTGGATAAATCGGCGTCCACGTTTATCGTCTCGCTCATCACCGTCGTACTCTATGTCGCGCTCGCCGTGCTCGTCGTCAGCTCGCTGGGCTTTTCGACCGCGGGCATCATCGCGGCATTCTCCGCCGTTGCGCTCGCCGTCGCGCTCGCGCTCAAGGACAGCCTTGCAAGCCTCGCAAACGGCGTCATCATCATCTTTACCAAGCCCTTCAAGAAGGGCGACTATATCTGCATCGACGGCTTGGAGGGACTGGTGCAGGACATCCGCCTGTTCAACACCAAGTTACTGACATACAGCAATGAAGAGGTGATCGTCCCCAACAGCGAGGTGCTGGGCAACAAGCTCATCAACTACACCTCCATGCCCCTGCGCCGCGTCGTCATCGACTTCCCCGTCCCCTACTCTGCCGACGTGGAGGAGATCAAAAAGTTCCTGTTACAGGGCGTGGAGGCCTACCCCTACGCCGTCAACATGCCCGCGCCGAGCGTCGTCCTGCTGGACTATGAGGACAGCACGCTCAAGCTCTCCCTGCGCGCGTGGGGAGAGAACGAGCACTACTGGGACCTCTATTTTGACCTCAGGGACATGATCCTGCGCGAACTGCGCGCACACGGCATAGCCAATCCCTTCCCGCAGCTGGAAGTCAGCCTGCGCGAAAGAAACGCCGCACCCGCCGACCCTGCCGCGCCCGCAATACAAAACCTCGCAGGCAGCGCGCCCGCGCGCGATCCCGTGACCCAAGAGGACGCGGAGAAGGAGGTGTAAGATGAATGCATTTCTTCTCACGCAGGCAGCCGAGGACATCGCCGGAACGGGCGGCCCGGACATCATGCGTCTGGTCATCGAGTATATCGCCTACGCTGTCGTCATCATCGTGGGCATCGTCATTCTGCTCGCGTTCCGCCGTGCCTCCCGTCCGCCCAAGCATACGGAGCTGAAAAAGCAGCTGGAGAGCTTTGCAGAGGACCTTACGTCCGTCCACGATCAGGCGCAGCGCGGCGTGCTTCCCCGCCTGCGGTTCATCAAGCTCGTCTCCAAACTCACCTACCGCGCCGACAAACTCGCCTTTACGACGGACGGCATGGCGGAAAAGGAGCGGGACGGCGACCTTGCGGCGCTCGCCACGCTCCTGGAGCAGGCGCACGCCGAGCTTTCCGTCTACCGCTACGGTACGCACGACGCGGGCGACTTTGCCCCCATGGAGGCGGCACGACACAAACTTACAGAGGCGATCGGACTGCTCACGCGCATCATCGAGCGCGACAAAAAACTCTCCGCCAAGCGGGTATCATCTTAAAAATGCTGACAAATTTACGGGGGCGGCGCTTTTTCAAAGCGCCGCCCCCGTATGATGTGATCGGGCATTTCTCTCGGCGGAAAAGAAAATTTTGCCAAGACGCTTGCAAACTGCCCGTAAGTGTGCTATATTGTCTGTGTTGCACGGCTAACTTTTTCACATAGTTGATACAATGCGACTATTTGAGAGTTTGCGTGACAACAAACCGGAGATGCAGGGCTTGATCAGAGCATGCTTTTTTCACGCCCTGCGCAAATTTAGGAGGTAGAATATGAAGCAAAAACTTGCCGTCATGCTGCTTGCGGCCGGCATGGCGTTCTCCTGCGCGTTTCCCCTTGCCGCCTGCAACGGGAACGGGGACACGCCGCATGAGCACACCTATGTGCACGGCGTCTGCACCGAATGCGGCGCGCTTGAACCACAGCCCACCGATGGGCTGGAATTCACCCTCTCCGGGGATGCGGAATATACCGTGACCGATTACACCGGCATCGATAGCGAAGTCACGATCACCCCGACCTACAGGGGCATTCCCGTCACAGGCATTGGGGAGTGGGCGTTCCAAGGCAGCGAACACGTTACAAGCATCACGATTCCCGACAGCGTCACAAGTATTGCGGCAAGCGCGTTCAGTGGTACCGCATATTACGAGGACGACAGCTACTGGGAAAATGACGTCCTCTATATCGGCAATTATCTGATCGATGCGCGAGGCATTTCGGGTGCATACACGATCAAAGACGGCACAAAGGTAATCGCAGATAATGCGTTCCAGTATTGCCGGTCCCTTACAGACATCACGATTCCAGACAGCGTCACACACATTGGGGATTATGCGTTCCATGATTGCAGCAGCCTTACAAGCATCACGATCCCGGGCAGCGTCACAAGCATTGAGTTCGGTGCGTTTGATGATACTGCATATTACAATGATGAAAGCAACTGGGAAAACGGCGTCCTCTATGTCGGCAACTATCTGATCAAAGCGCGCTCTGCTCTTTCGGGCGAATACACCATCAGAGACGGCACAAAGGCAATCGCAGATAATGCGTTTCAGTTGTGCCAGTCCCTTACAGGCATCACGCTTCCCGACAGCGTCACATGCATTGGGGATTTTGTATTTCGGGAGTGCAACCACCTTGCAAGCGTCACGATCCCGGATAGCGTCACGCGCATTGGAAACAGCGCGTTCCAGTTTTGCGGCAACCTTACAAGCGTTACGATCCCCGACAGCGTCACGCGCATTGGGGGCTGGGCGTTCTCCGGCTGCGGCCTGACAAGCATTACAATTCCTGACAGCGTCACAAGCATTGGAAGCGGCGCGTTCCGGTATTGCTCCAACCTTGCCAATGTGACGATCGGCAGCAGCGTTACATATATTGGAGAATATGCGTTCAGTGAATGCCGCAGCCTTACGAGCATCACGATCCCCGACAGCGTCACAAGCATTGGGATGAGCGCGTTCTCTTGGTGCCTGGATTTAACAACTATCTCGATTCCCGACAGCATAGTAAGCATTGGGGATGGTGCGTTTCATAATACTGCATATTACAATGATGAAAGCAACTGGGAAAACGACGTCCTCTATGTCGGCAATCATCTGGTCGAAACACGCGAGACCCTTTCGGGTGCATGCAGCATCAGAAACGGGACAAAGGCAATCGCCGAGCATGCGTTTGCCGGCAACAGTAATCTTACAGGCATCACAATTCCGGATAGTGTTACAAGCATTGGGGATTCGGCGTTCTGGCGTTGCAGCGGCCTTACGAGCGTCACGATCCCGGGCAGTGTGACAAACATTGGGGATTCGGCATTCGCCGAATGCAGCAGCCTTACAAGCATCAACGTCTCTGAAAACAATGCAACCTATTCCGATCAGGACGGGATTTTATACAACAAGGCAAAGACGCAGATCGTCCACGTTCCAAGGGCAATCCAGGGAGAAGTCACAATTGCCGATGGCGTCACAAGCATTGGGGAGTATGCATTCTCTGATTGCAGGGAGATCACAAGCATCACGCTCCCCGACAGCGTCACAAGCATTAAATACGGTGCATTCTCCTTTTGCCTCGATCTTGCAAACATCACGATCCCCGGCAGCGTCACAAGGATCGGGGAGAGGGCGTTCGAGAATTGCAATCTTACAAGCATCACGATCCCTGAAAGTGTCACAAGCATTGGAAGGGGTGCGTTCACCAATTGCGTCAACCTTACCAGCGTAACGTTTGAGAATACGGAAGGCTGGTCGGTAGAAGGTTGGGATGGTCAAATCAATAATATCGACGTAACCGATCCCGTACAAAATGCGGTATACCTAACACATACATACAGTAGGTACGACTGGTGGCGCGGCGAATAAAGGCGACCCCTCTGTCTGCTCCGCAGCCCTTCCTCTAAAAATCTTTACAAAAATCTTTACGATCTTTACGATTTTCTGGGGAGGCTGAGCATAGTTAATAGCGCATTCCCAAAAGCAAGCCGCCGCCCCGAAATCTGCGATTTCGGGGCGGCAGTGTTTTTGATAAAATATAATTTCCACTTATGGAAAAACCTGCCAGGGCACCAACGCCAAAGGGCAATCAATTGCCCGTCATGTCAAGATACTCGTCGAAGGTCACGTTCTTATCGAACACCTTGCCGCCGTCCAGGACGATGATGCGGTTGCAGACAGTATTCATCAGCTCCTGGTCGTGCGAGGTGAGCAGCATGCAGCCCTTGAACGCCGTCAGCCCGTTGTTGAGCGAGGTGATTGATTCGAGGTCGAGGTGGTTGGTCGGCTCGTCGAAGATGAGGAAATTCCCCCCTTCCAACATCATTTTAGCGAGCATGCACCTGACCTTCTCGCCGCCCGAGAGCACCTTCGCCTCCTTGAGCGCCTCCTCGCCCGAGAAGAGCATGCGCCCCAGCCAGCCGCGCAGGTATTCCTCGTAGTGGTCCTTGGAGAACTGCGAGAGCCACTGCACGAGCGTTAAGGAACAGCCGTCGAAGTACTCGTTGTTGTTCTGCGGGAAGTAGGAAGCGGAGATCGTCTTGCCCCACTTCACCGTGCCCGCGTCCGGCTCCGCTTTGCCCATGAGGATATCGTAGAGCATGGTGACGGACGTCGATTTGTCGCACAGAATGCCGATCTTGTCCCCCTTCTGCACCGTGAAGGAGATATTTTCAAAGTACCCCGCCTTGGTCAGTCCCTCGACGGCGAGGATGTCGTTGCCGATCTCGCGCTCGAACTTGAAGTCGATAAAGGGATATTTGCGAAGAGAGGGCTTGAAGTCGGAAATGGTCAGCTTCTCCAGCTCCTTCTTTCTGGACGTCGCCTGACGGGACTTGGACGCGTTCGCCGCAAAGCGCGCAATGAACTCCTTGAGCTCGGCGGCGCGCTGCTCCGCCTTCTTGTTGGCGTCCTTCTGCTGACGCGCCAGCAGCTGCGAGGTCTGATACCAGAAATCGTAGTTGCCCAGATACAGATTGATCTTGCCGAAGTCCACGTCGCAGATATGCGTGCAGACCTTATTGAGGAAGTGGCGGTTGTGCGAGACGATGATGATGGTGTTCTCAAAGTCCAGCAGATAGTTTTCCAGCCAGCGCACCGTTTTTAAGTCGAGGTTGTTGGTCGGCTCGTCGAGGAGCAGGACGTCGGGATTGCCGAACAGCGCCTGCGCGAGCAGCACCTTGACTTTCTGCTTGGCGTCCAGTTCGCCCATCGTCATGTAGTGATATTCCTCGGGAATGTCCAGCTCGTTTAAAAGCGTCTGTGCCTCGCTCTCTGCCTCCCAGCCGCCGAGCTCGGCAAACTCCGCCTCCAGCTCGGACGCGCGCACGCCGTCCTCCTCGGTAAATTCGGCATGGGCATAGAGGGCGTCCTTTTCGTCCATGATCTCCACAAGGCGCTTGTGCCCGAGCATGACGGTCCGAAGCACCGTCTCAAAGTCGTACTTGTTCTGGTTCTGCGCGAGCACGGACATGCGCTCGTTTTTGCCGAGGATGACCTCCCCCTTGTTGGGCTCGATCTCGCCCGATAAGACCTTCAGGAAGGTGGACTTGCCCGCGCCGTTCGCGCCGATGATGCCGTAGCAGTTGCCCGGCGTGAATTTTAAGTTGACATCCTCAAACAGCTTCTTGCTGCCGTACTGCAGGCTGACTCCGTTGACCTGTAACATAGTATTCTCCTCAATGTATTCCGATGGCATTATACCATATCGTCCATCTTTAATCAAACAAAAAGGCAGCATTTGGAAAAATAATCGGGCGCAACGGGCAACAAAATATGATTGACAGCCCGTCTGCGACATGGTATGATAAAATCAATATACTGAACGCAAAGGAATGGAATTTTGCATGATCGTACACTGTAACGGCATCGACATTTTTTATGAAGTGCGCGGCAGCGGCGCACCCCTTCTCATGCTGCACGGCAACGGGGAAACGCACGCCATTTTTGACGAGGCGGCAGATCTGCTGGCGCGCTGCTTCACCGTCTACACCCCCGACACGCGCGGACACGGGGCGAGCTCTCCCGTTTCCGAATACCACTATCAGGACATGGCGTCAGACGTCATTTGCTTTATCCAAGCGCTCGGGCTTGCACGTCCTATTCTGTACGGCTTTTCGGACGGAGGAATCACGGCGCTGCTCGTCGCACAGCATCGGCCCGACCTTGTGTCCCGCGTCATCGCAAGCGGCGCCAACGCCTGCCCCGAGGGACTGACCGAGGACTTTTTATCCGAGATCCGCGCCGCCGAGACAAGGCAGCACGATCCCCTTCTTACCCTCATGCTCACCGAGCCGCACATGGAGGAAAATACCCTTGCCGCGATAAGCGTGCCCGTCTTTTTGCTGACAGGCGAACACGACGTCGTGCGAGAAGAGCACAGCAAGTGGCTTTCCGGGGTCATAAATTGCCCGCTTAAAGTGCTGAAAGGACAAAATCATGATAGTTATGTCACGCATAGTACTATGATTGCGGCCGAAATTCTGAAAATACTCGGCATTTCAGACGAAAATGCGGGGTAAAATGCGCAAAATCGGCACAAAAACCCAAAACAACAGAAAGCGCGCCGCCTGCGATAAAAATCGCAGGCGGCGCGCCGTTTTATGCGCCTATTTTGGCTATTTGTGCTGTACTATGTTTGGCATAGTACTCTTTTTACGGTCATATTTTACAAACAGGTAGGCAACGATTACCCCTACAACGAACAGAACGAGCCCTAAAACGAGGTCAAGCAAATTCAGTTCCACGCCCCACGCCTGATAGACGGCATACACATCGGGATTGAAGAACATGGTCACGATCGAGCCCAAAGACAGTCCACAGATGACGAAGAATGCCGGCGCTCTGCGCTTTTCAAACAGCTTCGTGAGCAATTTTGAGAACGTCACAAGCCCTAAGAGGAACCCCACGGCGAGACAGGCATAGACGCCGAATACGGCGGGATTTTCCTGCCAGTAACTCAGGTGCACCGACTGCATGATCGGCGTAAAGTACCCGAACGCCATCAGCAGCGCCGTGGCGCTCAGCCCGGGGACAACCTGCGTGATCGCTACGACATAGCCCAGCACGAGAAAGAGAATATAGTGCCCGACATTCAGATTTTCGAGCGAGCGCACCCCCTCAGAACCATACACTGAAATGAGTGCGATCGCAACGGGAATGAGCAATCCGACGACAAATAACCCAAGGCGCAGCGGCGACTTTTTCTCCCCTTTCACCTCGTCCAGCACGGCGGGGAATGCGCCCAGCATGAGTCCTGCAAACAGCCCGATGACGGTGAACGGACTGATATCGATGAGCCGCTGGATGGCGAGAAACCCAAGCACAAACCCAACGACCAGCCCGATAGCGATGGGGATGAGAAACTTCACGCATCGCTTGAATTTCCTGACAATGTTCCCGAGCGCATACAAAAGTTTGTGGTACAGCTTGAAGATGATGGCAACCGTCGAGCCGCTCACCCCGGGAACGATAACTGCAAGTCCGATAAAGAAGCCTAAAACGCCCGCCTTGGCGATTTCTCCGCCGTTTTTATAGGTCAGATCGGGCTCATTTTCCGACAATTTTGCCTCATTTACTCCCTCTTTTTCGCGCTCAACACGCGTCTCGGCGGCAGCTTCTTCCTCGCCGGGCCCCTTCTGCCCGCCATCGGGCGGGTCCGTGAGCTGAACGATATCCTGCGTCTTATGATCTTGTTCTTGCTCCATAACGATCTCCTTACATGATTACTGCCAGTATAGCACAACCGCCACGCGGGCGCAACCGTTTCAACGGTAAAATATGAGAAGAGGTCCTGCAACTCCTGCAAGACCTCTTTTATCATTTCAATCAGACAATGCCGTGCGCCATCATGGCGTCAGCAACCTTGATGAAGCCCGCGATATTGGCGCCCGTGACATAGTCGCCCTCGCAGCCGTACTCCTTTGCCGCCTTGTCCATGTTGTGGTAAATGTTCACCATGATGTTCTTGAGCTTGGCGTCCACTTCCTCGAACGTCCAGAACAGTCTGCCGCTCGACTGCGCCATCTCCAGCGCGCTCGTCGCAACGCCACCCGCGTTCGCCGCCTTTGCGGGCAGGAACACGACGCCCGCCTTCTGGAATACCTCGATGCCCTCAAGGTCAGTAGGCATGTTCGCACCCTCCGCAACGTACTTCACGCCGTTCTTGACGAGCAGCCTTGCGGACTCGCAGTCGATCTCGTTCTGCGTCGCGCAGGGAAGCGCCACGTCGCAGGGAATGGACCAGATGCCCTTGCAGCCCTCGTGATACTCTGCACCGGGAACGCGATCCGCATACACCTTGATGCGCGCGCGCTCGACCTCCTTGATCTGCTTGACGACGTCCAGCTTGATGCCTTCCTTGTCGTAGATATAGCCGTTGGAATCGTACAGCGCGACGACCTTTGCACCCAGCTGCTGCGCCTTTTCGGTCGCATAGATCGCAACGTTGCCCGACCCGGAAACGACCACCGTCTTGCCCTTGAGGCTGTCACCGCGCGCGTTGAGCGCCTCCTCGGTGATATACACAAGCCCGTAGCCCGTCGCTTCGGTGCGCACAAGGCTGCCGCCGTAGGAAAGACCTCTGCCCGTCAGGACGCCGACATGCTCGTCGCGGATGCGCTTATACTGCCCGAACAGATAGCCGATCTCTCTGCCGCCGACGCCGATATCGCCTGCGGGGACGTCGGTATCCTGCCCGATGTGGCGCTGAAGCTCCGTCATGAAGCTCTGGCAGAACTTCATGATCTCGTTATCGCTCTTGCCCTTGGGGTCGAAATCGCTGCCGCCCTTGCCGCCGCCGATGGGCAGACCCGTGAGGCTGTTTTTGAGGATCTGCTCCAGCCCGAGGAACTTGATGATGGAAAGATTGACGGACGGGTGGAAACGCAGCCCGCCCTTGTAAGGGCCGATCGCACTGTTGAACTGCACGCGGTAACCCTTGTTGACGTGTACCTTTCCCGCATCGTCCACCCACGGCACGCGGAACATGATCACGCGCTCGGGCTCGACAAAGCGCTCCAGAAGCGCCGCCTTCTCGTACTCGGGGTGTTTGGCAACGACGGGACGGAGACCGTTGAGAATCTCCGTAGCTGCCTGATGGAACTCGGGTTCGTTGGGGTTCTTCTGCTTGAGTTCTGCAAGAACTCTCTCTACATAATCCATTGCACTCTCTCCTTTCCCGCCGTCGGCGGAAACATAATATTTAGCAATACTTATTATAACAGATTTGAAAAGGCAATGCAAAACCTGAAAGGCAGGTTTTTACCCCTCCGCGCTTTGAATTTCTTATGACATCTATAAACTGTACTTATATATCAAAGTCTTCCGCGCTCTGTGGTGCGCCCTCATATTCGCTTGCGCAGGCGCGACGCGCCTCTCCGGCGCGGGCAAAAAAAACGCGGGGCATGCGCTCCGCGTTCTGCATCGTCACTGTTCGATATGGTTTCCGTTCCCGTCGTAGAGCAGCGGACCCGTCTCGAGCGTCTTCCAGGCGCCGCCGTTCTCACGGTATTCCACGCGCGCCAGCCAGTAAAGCGTCTTTCCGGAAGTGCTTGCGGAGACCTCGAGCGTCGAACCCATATTGAGATCTTCCGTCAGCTTGCTCGTCTGCAGGCTCATCTTATTATAATCGGTCGTGAATTCGGCGGAAGCGTACAGCGAGATGAGCACCTGCACGGTGGACGGGAAGAGCGTGAACTCGTTTTTGACGGTGGCAAATACCTTCTGTGTCCCCTCTCCGCGCATCGAAAGCGTGAGTGTGGCAAACAGCCTCGGTTCCGCGGCTTCCTCCGCGGCGGTCGCTGTCTCCGCCGCAGGCGCGGCGGGCGCCTCCGCAGCGTCGGCACGGCGTGCGAGCCCGGGCACGAGAAACGCCGCCAGAAGAAGCGCGGCGGCCAGTCCGATCAGGATCCGTTTTACAATTTTTGTCATTTCTGACCTCCTAAAATGTATCTGTATGCCCATGATATCACATCTGAGGAACGGACAGAGCGGCGTCTGCCATTTTTTTGCATAAAAAATGCACGAAGAAAACACGGCGGCGACGCGAAAGGAGCGGGATTGCCAACGCAACACGAACCGTGTTTCTTACATGCACATATATATTTTATTACGGAACCGTGTTAACTTTCAACCAACCTTTGTTTACAAAGCATGTTATTTTTTGGAAATTTTCGGGAAAAAACGGGAAACGGACGCCGAGGCGCCCCTCACAGGACGATCTCCATGACGCTGCCGAACGGGATGGCGCAGCCGTCCGCCGTGAGGATGCGCCTGTTCGCGCTATCTACCCTTGCGATCCTGCCGCAATACGTTTGGTAACTGCCGCCCTCCTTCCGCCCGTCCTCGACGAAGTAGACGACGGTCGCCTCCGCATCCTTTTCCGCCGCGAGCGCGCGGAGTTTTAAGTCGAGCTCCGCAAGCCTGTCCTCCGAAAGTTCTGCGCGCGCGTCGGTCAGGCGCGCCGTCTCGTCGATGACGTCGCCGTAACCCGTAAGCGCCGCAAAGGGCGCGAACTGCGCCGCGCGGTCGGCAACGGGCATGTGCGGATGCGTCATGGAGACGTGGTGCGGAAGAGAGATGATATCGTCGTATCTGCTCATGCCCTGTGCCCTCCGATCTGTTCGTTCCGCTCCTTCGCCGTGGCGCCCTCTTCGAAGTTCTTGCCCTTCAGAATGGCGTTCTTCCCGTATTTGTTCTTGATCTCGAGCACCGCCTGCTGCCGCCTTTTTTCCTTTTCGAGCGCCTCCTCTTCCGCGCGGCGGCGCTCCTCGGTGGCGCGGTCATCGAACAGGCTGAGCTGCCGCGCCGCGGGCGCACGCATTTCCGATTCGGGAACGACGTGCGCGGCGGTGATATACATTCTGCGGACAAAGAGCGACTCGTCGACGATGCGGTCAAAGAGCGCGGCGACCGCCCCCGCGATGAGTTTTGCGGAGGAAGTCTGCCGCCCGAGATTGTATGTCCCGTGCGCGTGCTTGGGGATCTTCCTGCCGTAGCGGTCGACGGAATATTCCCCCTTGTAAGCCGGATTTTCCACATCGTATCCGACCGTCATGACGATCTGATCGCAGACGAGATTTTTTTCTACGAGCGAGAGCGCCAGCCCCTCCGCCATCTCCCCGGCGACGAGCTTCGCCTTTTCGAACGGATACGGACTCTGCAGTACCTGCCCCGCGCCGATGCTGTTCGACTGCTGGCGGTACGCCTTGATATCGGCGATGGTACACGGCTCCCACCCCCACGCATGGTCGATGAGCAGTTCTGCATTCACCCCGAAGAGCTGATAGAGAAGGTCTTCGTTGTAGTAATCCTGCGCGCCGCCCAGCGAACAGCGGGCGATATCGCCCATCGTGTACAATCCGTGCGCGGCGAGCTTTTCGGCATACCCCCTGCCCACGCGCCAGAAATCGGTGATCGGCGTATGCTCCCACAGCGTGCGGCGATAACTCATTTCGTCGAGTTCGGCAATGCGCGCGCCGTCCTTGTCGGCGGCGATGTGCTTTGCGCCCACGTCCATCGCCACCTTGCAAAGATACAGATTGGTGCCGATGCCCGCCGTCGCCGTGATCCCCGTTTCGGCAAGGATCTCCCGCAGGATATTTTTGACGAACGCCCACGCGGTGAGCCCCGCGGCGGCGAGGTAGGCTGTCGCGTCGATGAATACCTCGTCGATGGAATAGACGTGGATATCTTCGGGCGCGGCGTGACGGAGATAGATCTGATAGATCCTGGCGCTCACTTCCATATAGAACGCCATGCGCGGCGGCGCGACGATATAGTCGACGGCGAGCGAAGGATCGCTGTTCAGAGCGACGGCGTCGGCGGAATTTCCCGTAAAAACTCTGTTCGGCGCGGCTTTTTTGCGCGTCCGGTTGACGGCGCGCACCCTCTCCACGACCTCGAAGAGCCGCGCCCGTCCGCCGATGCCGTACGCCTTCAGCGAAGGAGAGACGGCAAGGCAGATCGTCTTTTCCGTGCGGCGGGCGTCGGCGACAACGAGATTCGTCGTAAGCGGGTCGAGCCCCCGCGCCATACACTCCACGGAGGCATAAAACGATTTGAGATCGATGGCGATATATGTGCGCTGCATGCCGCTCCTCCTTACGGATATTATACTGTAAGGGAGTAATACGAACCCGATCAAAAGCGG
>DXBS01000121.1 GCA_019116405.1 Candidatus Gallimonas intestinigallinarum
ATTTCGCGCCGTTCACCCCTGCGTTAGCGCGCCCCTATTTGCCAACCCTTTGGCTTATGGGGAAAGAGTGAATTGACGCGAGCTAAACTGAAAGCCCTTAAAAATCGCGTCAAGAGAGAAAACGAGCCGCAGTTTTGTCGCGGCGGCGTTTTCTCTGAAAATCACGGCGAAGATTTTAGCCTTTGCGAAAAGATTCGCGTGAGGGAGGTTTTATGTCTAAAAAAGAAACGAGCCCGGAGCTCACCGAAGAGTTTAAAAAGACGCTCCAGATGACGCGCATCCTCGACGTCGAGGTGGACGACGAACTCAAGCGCTCCTTCATCGCCTATGCGATGGCGGTCAACAAGTCGCGCGCCATTCCCGACGTCAGGGACGGTCTCAAGCCCGTGCATCGGCGCATCCTCTACTCCATGCACGAAATGGGGCTGTACAACGACAAGGACTACCGCAAGTGCGCCCGTATCGTCGGTGACGTCCTCGGTAAATTCCACCCGCACGGCGATTTCTCCGTGTACGACGCCCTCGTGCGCCTCGCGCAGGACTTCTCCATCAACTTCCCGCTCGTGGACGGGCACGGCAACTTCGGCTCGGTGGACGGCGACCCGCCCGCCGCAATGCGTTATACCGAAGCGCGCCTTTCTAAGCTCGCCGCCGAGATGCTGCGCGACCTGGATAAGGAGACGGTGGACTTCTTTCCCAACTTCGACGGCAACGAGATGGAGCCCGCCGTCCTCACGGCGCGCTTTCCCAACCTGCTCGTCAACGGATCGGACGGCATCGCCGTCGGCATGGCGACCAATATCCCGCCCCATAACCTCGCAGAGGTCATCGACGGAACCGTCGCCCTCATCGACAATCCCGAGATCACCGTCGACGAGCTGATGGAGTACATCCCCGCGCCCGACTTCCCGACGGGCGGCATCATTATGGGCAGGAGCGGCATCCGCAAGGCGTACCGCACCGGACAGGGCAATATCATCATCCGCTCCAAGTGCGAGATCGAGGAGCACGGCTCGGGCGCCAACGTCAGAAGCCGCATTGTCGTCACGGAAATTCCCTATCAGGTCAACAAGGCGATGCTGGTCAAGACGATTGCCGACCTGGTCAAGGACAAGCGCATCGATGGCATCTCGGATATCCGCGACGAGTCGGGCAGAGAGGGCATGCGCATCGTCATCGAGTGCAAGAAGGACGCCAACGCGCAGGTCGTTCTCAATTCCCTCTACAAGCACACCAACCTGCAGATCTCGGACGGCATCATCCTTCTGGCGCTCGTCGAGAACGGCACCGAGCCCAAGGTTCTCAATCTCAGGGAGATCTTGGTCAACTACCTCGCGCACCAGAAGGAAGTCATCACCCGCCGCACCCGCTACGAGCTCGCCAAGGCGGAGGAGCGCGCGCACATCTTGGAAGGGCTCGTGCTCGCGCTCGCCAATATAGACGAGGTCATCCGCATCATCAAGGAGTCGGCGGACAAGAACGACGCCTGCCGGAAGCTGACCGCGGCATTCGAACTCTCCGATAAACAGGCGAACGCCATCCTGGAAATGCGCCTGCAGCGCCTCACCTCGCTCTAGGTGGAGAAGCTCAAGGAAGAACTGGAAGCGCTGCACGCGACCATTGCCGACCTCAAGGATATCCTCGCCAAGGAATCGCGCGTGCTGGAGATCATCAAGACCGATCTCCTCGCGATCAAGGCAAAATACCCCTCCGAGCGCAAGACGGAGATCTCCGTCGATTTCGGCGAGATCGAGGACGCGGACCTCATCGACGAGGAGGACGTCGTCATCTCCATGACCCATTCGGGCTATGTCAAGCGCATTCCCGTCGCCGAATACCGCGCACAGAACCGCGGCGGCGTGGGCATCACGGCGCACCGTCCCAAGGAGGACGACTTTGTCGAGCAGATGTTCGTCTGCTCCACGCACAACGATATCCTGCTCTTTTCCAACTTCGGCAAGGTGTACTCCATCAAGGGCTATCACATTCCCGAGGCGGCGCGTTCGGCGCGCGGCAGGGCGATCGTCAATATCGTCCAGCTGAGCGCGGGCGAGAAGATCGCCGCCATCCTGCCCGTCTATGCGCGCGACGGCGGCTACCTCGTCATGGCGACCAAGTCAGGGCTCATCAAAAAGACGGCGACGAGCGAGTTCGATCACATTCTGCGCAGCGGCAAGATCGCCATCCGCATCGCCGAAGGGGACGAGCTCATCTCTGTCCAGTTTGCGGGCGGCGAGGACGAGATCGTCGTCGCATCGCACTTCGGCAAGTGCATCCGCTTCTCGGAGAGCAACGTGCGCCCCATGGGGCGCGATACGATGGGCGTGCGCGCCATCACGCTCGCGCCGGGGGACAGCGTCGTGGATATGCTCGTCTTAAAGCCGGGCTGCGACATTCTCACCGTGTCCGAGAACGGCTACGGCAAGCGCACCTCGCCCGAGGATTACCGCCTGCAGACGCGCGGCGGCAAGGGCATCAAGGCGGGCGTGTTCAGCGAAAAGACGGGCGCGCTCGTCAACATGAAGCTCGTGACCGATGAGGACGACGTCATGCTCGTGACCTCTGCGGGCATCGTCATCCGCATGCACGCGGAGGCGATCTCCTGCATCGGCAGAAACACGCGCGGCGTGCGGCTGATGAATGTCAGGGACGGCGTCGTGGCGACGGTCGCCGTGACCGAAAAGGACGACACGGCGGAAGTGGAAGCGCCCGAGGAGACGGCGGCGGATCTCTCGCCCGAGGACCTTTCGGAGGGCGCGGAGGACGAGGCGGAAAACGGCGCAGACGCTCCCGCAGACGACGCGGAATAACGCATTTCAGTGGAAGAATCATAATTCAAAACCCGCGCCCGCCATGCTTGCATGGCGGGCGCGATTTTCAGATACGTGATCGATTTTTTAGACCAAAGCCGCCGCCGTGCAATCTGCGCGGCGGCGCCGTGCCTTATGTTTCCCTGCCCAAAATAAAGTCCACCCTGCAATCAAAGTGCGCAGCAAGTTTGAGAACGCTTTCCATTGCTGGCTGCTTGCTGCCGTTTTTCCACGCGAAAAATGCACTGTCGGCAATGCCTGCTTCGCGGCACAGTTTTTCGCAGGTCGTCTTGAAGTGCCGTATCAAAAACGCGAGCCTTTCTGAAAAGGGCGGGCAAACATGAAAGCGCAGCGAGGGATTGTACTGCTCCAGCCCCAGCAAAAAATCCGTCGAGCAGGCAAAATAATCGGCAATGCGTACGAAGTTTTCCACCGTCGGCGTGCGCTGCGCACGCAGATAGCGCGTCAGCGTGGGCGCGGCAATGTTCAGCTGCTCGGCGAGCGCCTTCGCTGTCATATTTCCGTGCTCAAACATGAGTTCGGAAAGCGTCTCGGAGAAATTCGACAAATTTATCATAAATTAGACCTTTTTCTACAAAATATTATCTCCGCCGTTGGTATTTTTTGCTTGACGAATACCAACGGCGGAGTGTATCATGATAGAAAAGCGTCAAAGCACGCGAATTACAAAAGGAGAACAGATATGCAAGTAATGTCAAAAGAAGCACAGCAAAAGGTCACGGAGGAGGATATTCTCTTTGCGCTCGTACCCCTGATTCGGGAATATTTTGAGGGATCGTGCAGCTGCGACGGCACACAGATCGTCTATACGCTCCCCGACGGGAGAAAAATGCGCATCACTGCGGAGGCGATTGCATAAAATATGCGGTGAAAACCGGCATACAAAATCGCCCGCGCCGCCGTGAAAATAATTAAAATGCGCAGCGCCGCGCCGACGTATGTCGGCGCGGCGCTGCGCAAGCGGGGGAGGGCTATTTTGTCTTTTGTGCAAGCTTTACGTCGATGCTGCCGCACAGCACCTCGGCGTAGGAATAGGAGGTTTTTCCGAGAAAGTTTTCGTCGTCGGGGCGCACGGTAAACAGTGCGGGGTATACTCCCGTCAGCGTCCCGCAAAAGCGCTGGACCTTGTTCCTGCCCAGCCGCACGGTGACGTCCACCCGCTGCTCCTTGTAGTCCCGGATGCGCCGCTTGACGTGCGCAATGTCGTTGTTCGGCTTGATCATACCGCTGTTTTTGACAGGAACCGTGCAAAATATACCTGCATCCGCGCAATTTCGACCGCGCGGGCATGGCATAAGCGGCGCGCCTCCCGCATAGGATAGAGGGAAATCGCAAAAATGCGGAGACAGGAGGTCGGGCATATGGCCATGAAAACACAGACGGAGACCTTCCGCGGCTACGGAAAACTCTTTTCGCTCGCGGCGCAGACGGCAGTCGAGTGCCGTTTTCCCGAGGCGGCAGTGCTGACGGCGCATGCGAGCGTGCATCTTGCGGGCGTCGAGGCGGGAAACGGCGAGGTGCGCTATTACGGCAGGGCGCACTTTTCCATCGTCTATGAGGACGCCGACCGCCGCGTCTGCCGTGCGGAGAAGGGAGTAGAGTTCTCGGCGATCGCCAAGGATGCGCGCGTCGTGCCCGCCTGTTCGGTGCGGGCGCAGCCCGCGGTGGAAAATCTCTCCGTGCGCAAGGAGGGGGCGAGCATCTTCGTCACGGCGCTCATCGGCACGGACATCTCCGTCTTCGGCGAGCAGACCTTTGACTACCTCGCGGGCGGCGAGCTCGTCTGCCGCCGTGACCCCGTCAATTATTTCTGCGCCCACCTTGCGGACGGCGCCACGGAGGTGGAGGACGACTTCGAGGTCGAGAACATCGGCGACATTCTGCAGCACGCCGAGACTGTGCATCTTGCCTCCGTCACCTGCGCGGCGGGCATCCTGAAGGCCGAGGGCGAAGTGTTTTTAGGGCTTCTCGCGCTGCGCGGGGAGGAGCTCGTCTCCTTCGAGCGGCTCGTTCCCTTCACGATCGAGATTCCCTCCGACGCGGCACAGACGGGCTGCAGGGCGCGCGTGGAGGTGAGTGTGCCCGAAATTTCCCTCAATGCCGACGCGGACGAGGAGAGCAGGGCGCATATCCACGCGACGCTCTCCTTAAAGGCGACGGGTGTCATCTATGAACAGGTCGCCGTCAGCGGCGTGACGGACGCCTTCTCCAAGACCAACCGCGTGCTGCTCACCTATGCGCAGAGCGACAGCGAGGGCGCGGGCGAGACGACGCAGATGACCGAGCGCGTCTCCGGGCGCGCGGCGCTCTCCTCGCCCGTCAACTTCTCGGACACCTTGCAGGCGATCGTGCTTGCGCGCGCCGAAGCCAACCTCATGCGCGGCAACAACGGGATGCACGTCGAGGGCGTGGTGATCGCGACCCTGCTTGTGCGCGGGGCGGACGGCAGCCATCGCGGCATCGAAATGAGCCTGCCCTTCTCCGTCCCCGTGCAGACGGCAGATGCGCAGGTGTGCGTGCTCGCCTGCGGCATGAGCGCCCGCCAGAAGGAGGAGGGCGCGATCGACGCCGAGGCGACGTTGAAATTTACCCTCACCGAGCGCATCCACGCCGCGGCGCGCCTCGTCGCCCAGGCGCAGGAGGGCGAGGCGGTGCCCGTCAACGACTGCGCGGTCAGCGTCTATGTGCCGCGCGCGGGCGACGGGCTCTGGGAGCTCTCCAAGCGGCTGGGCAAGTCCCCCGAGGAAGTGCTGGAGAGCAATCCCGATCTGGAGTTCCCCATCCGCGAAGGGCAGCGGGTGGTCATCTACCGCAAAAAAACACTGGGCTGACAGAGCCGTCTTTTCTCCGTGAGCGGCGCGCGGCATTTGCCGCGCGCCGCCCCTGTATGTGCGTCTGCAAATTGCGTCCGCCTTATATTTTTTGCGCGGCGGCGGAATTTTGTCCCATTCGCCTTGCAAACTGCAAAAAAATATGCTACAATGGCAATATATGGAACAAGTCGCCGTCAACGCATATGGCAAGGTCAACTTCACGCTGGACGTCGTCGGCAGTGCGGACGGCTACCATCTCATCGATTCGCTCGTCTGCACGATCGGCTTATATGACCGCGTGCAGGCGCGCCCCCGCAGCGACGGCGAAGTGCATGTCACCATGCACGGAATGCCCTATGTGCTCCCGCCCGAAAAGAACAACGCCCATCGTGCCGCGGCGGCGTTCGTTGCGACATTCGGGACGCGCGGCGCGGATATTTCCATTGACAAACATATCCCCGTCGGCGGGGGGCTGGGCGGCTCCTCGGCGGACGCGGCGGGCGTGCTGCGCGCGCTCTCCGGGCTCTTTCATGTCAGGGACATGGCGGCGCTCAAGGCGCTCGCAGACGGGCTGGGCAGCGACACGGGGTATCTCCTGACGGGCGGCTGTGCGCGCATCACGGGACGCGGGGAGCGCGTCACGCCCGTATCGGGCATGGCGCCGCTGTGGCTGCTGCTCATCTGCCCCGGGCGCGGCGTCTCAGCGGGGGCATGCTACGCGCAGTACGATGCGCTCGGTAAGACGTACCCGCCCCAAACCGGACATGCCCTGCGCCTTCTTCAAGAGGAAGGTACCATGTCCGCGGCGCACCTGTTTTCCAACGCGCTCACGGAGGGCGCCACGGTGTGCAACGGGGCGGTCGGCAGAGCGCTGGAGGAGGCGAGGAGGCTGTCCCCCATTGCGGGCATGTCCGGATCGGGCAGCACCTGCTACGCGGTATTTGAAAATAAGCAGGCGTGCCTCGCGGCGCGCAAGGCATACAGGGGACGGTTCCGGACGTTCTGCGTCCGCACCCTTCCCGCGCAAATTCATCGGGGCGCCCTCGCACATGGGCGGGGCGCAAAGGAGTGAGCATGGAAGAACGCATCATGGACGAGGACGAGCTGCGCGGCATCAAAAAACGCCGTGACGGCGAGCCGGACGACGAGAGCGCTGCCGGGGACGAGGCGGAAATCGAGTACGAGATCACCGAGGACGCCGCGCTCGAGGGCGCGGACGGCGAATATGACGAGGACCTCGTCGGGCTGACCCCCACGCAGCTCAAAGAGGAGCTGGAGCGCCGCGAAAAGCTGCGCGAGGAGGCGCATGCGGAGGCGCTCCGCTACCGCGCCGAGGGCGAGGCGGCAGTGCAGCGCGAGGCGTATGACGAGGCGACGGGATGCTTTGAGCAGTCGCTCTCCATTGAGTACGACGAGGAAGTGGAGGCGCTCTATTGGTGGGCGCGCACGCGGGGGATGACCTCCTCCGACGTCCTGTTCGAACGGGAGACCGCCAGGGAGTTTGCCGAGGCGTCTAAGCCGAGCAAAAAGCTCGTCCTGGACGCCTTCGGCGAGGAACTGCACAACGCGCGCGCCGTCCTCTTAGAGGAGGCGGAGCCGCTGCGCGAACAGGTGCGGGCAGGGCAGGAGGCGCGCCGCGCGCCCTTCATCGCCAACCGCAACTACTACCGCCTGCGCTTTGCGATCTGCGCGGTGCTCACCGTCCTGTTTGCCGTCGGCATCGGCGTGAGTGCAAGTTTCCTGCTGCGGACGCAAAGCTCGCTTCCCACCATTCTCATGATCGTGTTCGGCGCGCTGACCTTGGTCGCGGTTTGCTTCTTCCTCTACTTCTCCCGCAAGCTCATCGTGGCGTCCCGCCTGTGCAGGGCAAACGAAAAGCTCGCCTCGACCGAGGAAGGGGAGCGCCTGGAGCAGCTTGAGGACGCGCTCGCCTGCCTTAACGACGTGCTCGGGACGGCTGAGGAGGCGCAGGATGAGGGCGATACAAACTGAATGACGCCTGCTTCTATTGGCGGCGCGGGCGCGGAATCTTCCGCGCCCGCGCCGCTTATTTCTGTTCTCACCATGATCATACCCGCTTGAAAGCAGGGCGTATACCTTCTATCGGAAAATATGATGAAAAAAGCGCAAAAACGAGCAAAAAATTTTTCCTGCGCCCCTTTACAAGCGCCTCAAAATAAGGTATAATGCGAGACGGGAAAAGTATTGCGGGATAGTACCCCGCCGATAAGGAGGAAATTGTAACTATGGAACTCATTCATGAAAGCGTAGGCAAAAAGCTCTACCGCGACGGCGACAGGCTCATCAAGTCCTTTGACGAGAGCTACTCCAAAGCGGGCATCCTCAACGAGGCGCTCAACCAGGCGCGCGTCGAGGAGACGGGACTGAATATTCCCAAGGTCCTGGGCGTGACGGTCGTGGACGGCAGATGGTCGCTCATCTGGGAGTACATTGAGGGCGAGACGCTGGAGTCCCTCATGCGGATGCATCCTGAAAAAGAGGACGAGTACCTCGATTTCTTCGTCGATCTGCAGATCCGCATGAGCGAGGAGCGCGTACCCCTTCTGGGACACCTGCGCGATAAGATGCACATGAAGATCTCGTCCAGCGCATACCCCGCAACGGTGCGCTACGATCTGCACATGCGCCTCGACGGTCTGCCCCGCCACAACAAGCTCTGCCACGGTGACTTCCAGCCCAGCAACGTGGTCATCACGCCGGACGGCACGCCGTACATCATCGACTGGTCGCACGCGACGCAGGGCAACGGCTCTGCCGATGCGGCAAGAACCTACCTCATCTTCAAGCTGCAGGGCAAGGACGAGCTTGCGGAGAAGTACTTAAAGCTGTTCTGCACCAAGACGGATACGGCGATCCAGTACGTTCAGCGCATCCTTCCCATCGTCGCGGCTTCGCAGTCCGTCAAGGGCAAGCCGGAGGAGAAAGAATTCCTCGACAAGTGGGTCAACGTCTGCGACTGGCAGTAACGCACGAAAAAAGAGAGCGGGCAACCGCTCTCTTTTTGTGTGGAGACGGCGGGACCGTCGCGCGGGCGTTGACATTTTGCCCGCGTTTTGCTACAATTTGGGTATGCGGGAACAGGATACGCGCACCGCGCTCCTTTTAGGGGAGAGCGGCGTTGAAAAACTTCATACAAGCCGCGTCGCCGTGTTCGGCTTGGGCGGAGTGGGCAGCTTTTGCGCCGAGGCGCTCGCGCGGGCGGGTGTGGGGCATCTCACGCTCGTCGACAAGGACATTGTCGAGGAGAGCAACTTAAACCGCCAGCTCGTCGCGCTCACGTCAACAGTGGGGAAATGCAAGACGGACGTCATGCGTGCGCGCATCGCGGAGATCGACCCCGAATGCGACGTCACGGCGCAGGCGCTCTTTTACCTGCCCGAGACGGCGCACCTCGTGCCGCTCGCGGGGTATGACTATGTTGCCGACTGCATCGACAACGTCACCGCCAAACTGCACCTCATCGCTGCGGCGCGGGCGGCAAACGTTCCCGTCATCTCGGCGATGGGTGCGGGCAACAAACTCGATCCCACCCGCTTTCGTGTTTCCGATCTGTCCGAGACGCGCACCGACCCCCTTGCGCGCGTCATGCGCAGGGAGCTCAAAAAGCGGGGCGTGGAGCATCTTCCCGTCGTCTGGTCGGACGAGCCGCCCATGCCCGTGCATGCGGACACGGTAGGCTCCGTTTCCTTTGTCCCCTCCGTCATGGGGCTGATCATGGCGGGACATATCGTCAAGGAGATGTGCAAATGATCTATCTCGACTACGCTGCCACCACGCCCCTGCGCAGCGAGGCGCTGGAGGCGATGCTTCCCTATCTCAGGGAGGACTTCGGCAACCCCGATTCGCTGCATATGCTCGGGCGGCGCGCGGCGCTCGCCCTGCAGGACGCGCGCGATACGATCGCGGCGATCCTTGGCGTGAAGAGCGCGGAGGTGTACTTCACGGCGGGCGGAACGGAGGCGGACAACTGGGCGGTGCGCTGCACCAAGGCGGCGGAGCGCGGCATTGTTGTCTCTGCGATCGAGCATCACGCCGTGCTGGAGGCGGCGCAGCTCGCCTCACATGAGGGGCGCGCGGTGCGCTATCTCCCCGTCGGGCGGGAGGGCGCCGTCTCCCCGGATGCGCTCGCCGATATTTCCGGGGACGCGGGGCTTGTGGGCGTCATGGCGGTCAATAACGAGACGGGCGTTATGCAGCCCGTGGCGCAGCTCGCCGCGGCGGCGCACGCGCGCGGCGCACTCTTCTTTTCCGACTGCGTACAGGCGGCATGCTCGTGCGAGTTAAAGCCGCTCGCCGCTGCCTGCGATCTATTATCCCTCTCCGCGCACAAGGTGGGCGGGCCCAAGGGCGTGGGCGTTTTGGTCATCAAAAAGGGGGTACGTATGTCTCCTCTGATCGCCGGGGGCGAGCAGGAGCGGGGACTCAGGGGAGGCACTGTCAACGTCGCGGGCGCGGTCGGGTTCGCAAAAGCGCTCTTACATGCCGTGCGCGAGCGGGAGGACTTCGTGCGCCACACGCAGGCGATGCGCGCCAAGTTCGAAGCGCGCGTCGTGGAAAAACTGGGCGATGCGGTCACGGTGGACGGCGGCCGCCGCGCCCCCAATATCTCCCATCTGACCTTTGCGGGCGGCGGGCCCGCGCTGCTCGGGCGCATGGACTTAAAAGGGCTCGCCTGTTCGGCGGGCGCCGCCTGCGCGGCGCACAGCACGCTGCCCTCGCACGTCATGACGGCGATGGGAAAATCGGCGGATGAGGCGCGCGCGGGGCTCAGATTTTCCTTCGGCTTGCAGACGACGGAGACGGAGGCGCTCGCCGCGGCGGAGATTGTCGTCGGCAATTATCGGAACTATATCGGAGGCAACAGATGATCAGGCACGTCGTATGTTTTAAGTTACAGGAGGGCGCGAGCGCGGAGGAGGCGAAAGACATGTTGCTCTCCATGCGCGGAAGAGAGGAGACGGCGCTCTCGGTGGAGGTCGGCATCGACGGGCTGCATTCGCCCCGCTCGTACGATCTCATCCTCATCGTCACGCTCGCGGACTTTGACGCCCTCGCGCGCTATCAGACGCAGGGGTATCACGCATAGACGGTCAAACCGTACATGCACACGGTGGCGCAGACGGAGCGCTCCGTCGCCGTCGACTATCCCGTCGATTGATGATTGCAAGCGCGCCCGCAGGCATTCGCCTGCGGGCGCGCGTCTGTTGTATTTTTCATGTGCGCCAAACGAGTATGATCTGATAGATAAAAGTTGGGTCTTGCTTTTATAGGCAGGTTATGATATGATATTCGTGCAAGCAGTTTGGGAGAGTGAAAAAGTAATCAAAGAGGTAAATGATGTTAAAGCTAAACAACATAACAAAAATTTATCATACCGCATCAAAGGAAGAGGTAGTTGCACTGTCCGATATCAGTTTATCTCTTGATAAAAATGGACTTGTTTTTATTGTGGGACAGTCGGGCAGCGGCAAAACAACCTTTCTGAACCTCATTGGCGGATTGGATTTGGCGGATCAGGGAGAGATCTTAATTGAAGGAAGTGTTTTGGGGAAAGATATTTCTCTGGAGAAGTATAGACAAAATTATGTCGGGTTTGTTTTCCAGGAATATAATTTGTTGGAAAATTTGACCGTCTATGAAAATATCGCGATCGCCGTATCTGCCTGCCCAAAAAAGGAACTGGAAGAAAAAATAGCCAAAGTGTTAGAGGAGGTCGACTTAAGCGGCTATGAAAAAAGAAGAATCAACGAATTGTCGGGCGGACAGAGACAAAGAGTTGCAATTGCCAGAGCTTTGGCAAAAAACACTTCCATTTTACTATGCGATGAACCGACAGGAAATCTGGACAGCCGTACAAGCATAGAAATATTTGATTTGTTGAAGAAGATTTCTGTTGAGAAAACGGTAATTGTCGTTTCTCACAATGAAGAATTGGCAAAAGAATATGCGGACAGGCTTATAAGAATTTCAGACGGAAAAGTTATATCAGATGAGCAATTTTTAACCCAAAAAATAGCCGAGAAATTTAATAGGAAAACAGCCAACAATGTACCGCTTCAGTGTAAATTAAAACTTGGATTTAAAAATTTATTCAAGCAAAAATTTAAGACGCTGATCGCCTGTTCATTGCTGGTGTTTTCATTAATAACTGTGTGCGCTATGCAAATTTGCCTCAGTTATAATTCCGAACACAGCATTGCGCAGTCTCTATCCGGTGAAGAGACGGTCGTTGTCCTTCAAAACAATTCAACCGACGGCGTATCCAATACCTCGGAAAGATACCCGATGAGAGCGGAGTTATCTGAATATGTTTTGGAAAATAGATTTCATGACGGATACCGCACGATATACGGAACAGTATTTATCAGTGACGATGCCGAGATAGGCAGAGAATTTTACGCGAATCATAGCTTGGGTGATAACGAAGCATATATTTCGGATTATTTTGTTGACATAATTATCAACTTAAGCGATGCTTACAGCCATTTACCCTATACAAATTATGAAGATTTATTGGGGCAGGAAGTTGTATATCAGGACACAGTTCTCTTTCAGATCGCAGGAGTATTCAAAACCGATTATAAAGAATATTTAGATGAAAGGGGCAATCAAAGGGAAGATAAGATAGCAGATTTTGAAGACGAAAGAAATTATACTACCACATATCATTATAAACTCAATTACGAGTACAATGTGATATATACTACGCTCGAAACCTTTAACGAAATGTATATAGGAATAAACAGCAGCGGTTATCGTCAGGATGAAGGCTATCATATCTATGTGGCCGAATCCGACTATGGCGCGACCCTTTCGAATATCAATATCTATAACAACAGTATGGTACCTCTGCAATATTTTGATAATTCGGGATATTTGAATTCGACCCAACAAAGCGATAGCGGAGAAGGAGTACTGTTTCAAGAACTTGGCAACGATGAGATCGTTGTAAACGGTGAACTGTACAATTATATTTTCGGGAGCAATATAAATTGGGAAAGCTTCAGAATGAACTACCAATACGGGATAGAAAGCGGCAACTATTTTACCGACGGGCTATCAAACCTGGGCAGGACGGTTGATATTTTAATCAGAGATCCCAACGGAGGGGTAGTCGTCGACGTTTCAAACAAAAAAATAGTAGGTGTAGATTCAAATATAAACTATGATATAGAGGGCGAGGCTGTTTTTTCCGTGTATGGAACAAGGGAATGTTTTAACATTGGCAACACAGTCCTTGCAGACCACTATGTTTCGCAATTACAATGGGAAGTGCTGAACAATAAGGAGGAAGTGTTAAAGGATTTAAGGGACGACTCAATCGTAGTAGCCGGAACACAAGCCATGCTGATTTACGAAAAAGAGTATATCATAAGTCAGATAAGCTATTTTTTGATTGCCATTGCCGCCGTCCTTGCAATTATTACCGTGATTTCTACAATCAATCTGGTCAATACAAAAATTCGGGATAATCAAAAAGAGATCGGCATTTTAATGGGAATCGGATACAACAATAAGGACATAATTTTTATATATCTGTTTTCAATGATATGTATGCTTGTGTTCTCGTTCCTGATAACTTTAGGTATTATTTATTTAGGCGTATTTGTCGCAAATACTTTGCTGCAAACAATTCCGTTTACAAATATTGTATTTTTTGATGTGAATGTATTTACCTATCTTACAATATTCGTGACGGGGCTAATCATGGTTATTTTAAGTATGATACCACTCATAAAATTATCCAATAAAAAGCCCATCGATATAATAAAAAATCAGTAAGAGGATTGCATACATTCCGCCAATCCCGCGCCGCGGGCGGCAAATTTGCCGCCCGCGGCGCATTTTCTGCAAGAACTTCAAAAAATTTCTCCGCTCCGCGCACATTCGACAGCGGATTTTTCTTCTAAACGCCTGCCGCGCGGCATAGAGTAGAGTAAACGCGGCGGGCTGTGCCCGTCCGCACAATTTTGTTTGAGGTGTGGTATGAACGAAGAACTCAGTTATGCCGAAATGCTGGAGATCCCCGTGGAGACGGTCACCGTCAACCGCAAGGAAAAGAAGCGCCGCGGCCGTGCGGAGGAGGACATCGCCGACCGCGTCGTGGAGAGCGTCAACGACCGCGTCGAATCGCGCGATCCAGCGTATGCGGAGAGCACGCCCATCGAGCGCGCCCCTACGCTCACGCGCAAGGATAAGATTGCCCGCCGTGTGCTCTGGGGGGAGTTTGCCGCCGTCTGCGCGCTGTGCGCCGTCATCTTCCTGACCAATATCTTTGTCACCAACAGCGCGATCAACACCTTCGTGCGCGATCTGTGGAACGGGTCGGAGACGGCGACGGACACGCGCACCTATGAGGACTTCACGCTCTCGCCCGTCGTCAACGAGTACACGGACGTCGAGCTCGCCGTTTCGGATACGGGCGTCATGTCCTTTACAGCGGCGTGCTCGGTGTACGCGCCCTGCGCGGGCGAAGTGAGCGCCGTCAACGGGGACGCCGAGAACGGCTACACCATCGAGCTCAGGCACTCCGACTCCTTCTCTACCGTGATGAGCGGGCTGACAAACGTCTATTTTGCGGTCGGGGAGGACGTGAAAAGCAACGTGCCGCTCGCCTATACGGACGGCACCCACCCCGTGCGCGTCACCTTCTACGAGGACGGCACGCTCCTCAACTGCTATACGGTGAGCGAGGACGGGCTTGCCTGGAGTTAAAGTCCGCGTCCACCCGCTCTGCCTGCTCGTCGGCGTGCTCTCCGCGCTGACGGGCACCCTCCTGCCCTTTCTCTCGGCGATCCTTGCGGCGGCGCTGCACGAGTGCGCGCACGCCTTCGCCGCCCGCCGTTACGGCTTCGCGCTCGATACGCTCGTGCTCATGCCCTACGGCGCGACGATCGCGGGGGATATCGGCGGCATCGGCAAAAAGGAGGAGCTGTGCGTCCTGCTCGCAGGCCCGCTCGCCAACGCCGCGACGGCGCTCGCCTTTGTCGCACTCTGGTGGCTGTACCCCGAGACCTATCCCTATACGGACACGGCGGCGTACGTCTCTGCCTCGCTGTGCCTGGTCAATCTCCTGCCCGCCTGGCCCTTGGACGGCGGGCGTATCCTACACCTCGCGCTCTCGCCGCTGGGGGAGGTGCGGTCCATGCGCATCGTGCGCGCCGTCACCTTTTTTCTGGCGGCGGGGGTCCTGGCGTTCTTTGTATGGAGCTGTTTTTCCTCGCCCGCATGGACGGCGCTCGCCTTTGCCGTGCTGCTCGCGGCGGGTGCGTTCGGCGGCGGCAGGTACGCGCCGCTGAAGTTCTCGCGCAAAAAGAGCCTCGCGCGGGGACTTACCGAGCGGCGCATCGTCATCTCCGCTAGCCGCCCCGTGCGCGCGGCATTCCGCTATCTGCGCGAGGAGAGCTATCTCGTGCTCGTCCTGTATGAGGGCGGGGAATTTGTCGGCGAAGTGACGGAGGAGGAGTACCTTGCCGCCGTGCAGCGGGGGGACTGGGCGCTCCCGCTCTCACAATTGCTGCCGAAATTATAAAAAGACTTGAAAATTCTGCCGTGATATGCTACAATAAATAAACTATATTCACCGGTTCATCCCGCTCCGGCGGAAAAGGGTACGATTTTAGATGAAGAAGGAATGGTTTTTCGATCGCTTCTGCGGCGCACAGATCGCCGTATATACGGAGGACGGCATCGTCACGGAAGCGATGATCGAACAGGAGAATGCCGCCGATCTGACGGGCACGATCTACAAAGGACGGGTGTGCAACCTCGTGCCGGGCATGCAGGCGGCGTTCATCTCCTGCGGGCTGGAGCGCAACTGCTATCTCCCGCTCGGGGAGGGCGCGGCGCGCTTTACCTCCTACGACGGCGAAGGCAACCTCGTCTCCACGCCCGACTTAAAGGAGGGGGACGAGATCCTGGTGCAGATCGTCAAGCCCCCGCGCGGCACCAAGGGCGCCAAAGTAACGTGCGATCTGTCCTTTGTCGGCAAGACGCTCATCTATCTCCCGCACACCAATTTTTTGGGGATTTCGCGCAAGATCACCGATCCCGCCCTGCGCGAGCGGCTGCTGAAGGATGCGGACAAGCTGCGCGAGCCGGGCGCGGGATTCATCGTGCGCACGGCGGCGGCAACGGCGGACAAGCGGCACCTGCGCATCGAATCGGAATACTTAAAGCGGGTGTGGCGCTCGGTCTGCCAGACGGCGCAGTCGGCGCAGGTCGGGGACGCGGTGTACCGCGAATTCGATCTGCCCTTCCGCGTCATGCGCGACAGCCTCGGCGACGGCGTCACCCGCCTGCATGTCGGGGATCAGGAGCTCTACGAAAAAATCGTCACGCTCGCCCGCCTTCGCCCGGATATCGGCGAACGCAGGGTCACATACTGTCCCGAAGAGGAAAACACCTTCCGCAAATACGGGCTGACGCCCCAGCTGCGCGCGCTCTGTTCGCGCACGGCGCCCATGGAGAACGGCGGCTATCTGGTCATCGACCGCACCGAGGCGATGACGGTCATCGACGTCAACACGGGAAAATTCACGGGCGAGGACAGCCTGGAGGAGACGGTGTTCGAGACAAACCTCGTCGCCGTCAGGGAAATCGCGCGGCAGGTGCGCCTGCGCAATATCGGCGGACTGGTCGCCGTGGACTTCATCGACATGACGGAGGAAGCGCACCGCACTGCGATCGACACGGCGCTCACCGAGGCGCTTGCCGCCGACAGAGCCAAGTGCCGCGTCATGCCCATGAGCGACATGTGCGTGAGCATGTTCACGCGCAAGCGCACGGGCGGGGACATTCTCGATTTCTTCCTCTCGCCCTGTCCCCATTGCACGCGCCAGGGGTTCGTCTACTCCGATCAATTTCTTGCCATCACGCTGCGCGGCGATCTTCTGGAGCTGTTCGCAGACGATTACGAGGCGGCGATCGTCGATCTCAGCCGCGACTATATGAAGCGCCTGCTCGCGGGGCGGTACCTCTCGGCGGAAGTGGGCGGCATCTGGAAGGACAAGCGCATCTATCTCGTCCCGCATGCGGACTGGCACGAGGAAAAATTCACCGTCCGCGGCGACAATTCGGGCGTGCTCAACCTGCCCGACGACGCGAGGCTGTTGTACTGATTTTTGGGGGACGTACCCCTGAAACATGCGCCGCGGCGGGAAAAAATCCCGCCGCGGCGCATATAAAATTATCATACAGAAGGGCGCGCCTTAAGCGATGAGCGCCTTCCACGTTCTTTCAAAGCCCTCTTCGGCGGAGAGCAGTTCGCGGGCAAGCCCGATGATGTCCCGGTCTGCGTGCTCGTCGCTCACCTCGCCCAGCGTGCTCTTGAGCGCCGTGATCCCCATAACGGTCCCCTGCACCATCATCTCGGCAATGTGCGCGCGGGAGTTGTCCGTCATCGTGCTCATCTTGATGCTCGACCACATCATCGCCTTCTTGATGGGGCCGGGGTTCTTGAGCTCGATGCTCTTGTCCTTGGCGAGCAGCGCCGCCTTTCCGCCGATCTTTTCATAGTCCTCGTGCTGGCGTAAAAGTTCTTCACGAAGCTGTGCGTCCTCCGTCTCGGGCAGAATGTCCGAAATGGACTGCAGCGCCAGCTGACAGTTGCGGTGGATCTCCGCAAGCACTTCTTCACTCTTTTTGAGTTCCATGGTTTCCTCCTGCATGCAGTTTGTGTGCCACAGGAAAGTTTATGCGATTTTCAAAAAAAATGAGCGGCGGGCGGGAAAAGCGCTTGACTTTCGGGCGCGGATTTTTTATAATGATTCCCGAGCCGCTAAGAACGGGCACCAAAGGACCATGCAACACGGGTCGCCTATGAAGCTTGCGAGACTGGGAAGAGGAGGTAAAAGCTATCATGTACGCAATCATCGAAAACGGCGGAAAGCAGTACAAGGTTTCCGAGGGCGATGTCGTCAAGGTGGAAAAGCTGAGCGCAGAAGTGGGCGCAGAGGTTTCCTTCAACGTCGTCATGGTCTCGGACGGTACGGATGTCAAGGTCGGCAAGGATGTTGAGAACGCGAAAGTGACCGCTACCGTTACTGCGCAGGACAAGTACAAGAAGATCATCGTCTTCAAGTACAAGGCAAAGAAGAACGAGCGCAAGAAGCAGGGTCACCGTCAGCCGTTCACTGCGGTCAAGATCGAGAAGATCGTTCTTTGACGCGAGGGGCGTTTCGCCCGAATACTTTTTGAATAAGGAGATAACGAATATGTTTTTCATCAGCTTATTCGCGCATAAAAAGGGAACGGGTTCCTCTCATAACGGCCGCGACAGCGAGGCAAAGCGCCTTGGTGTCAAGCGCCAGGACGGGCAGACGGTGCTTGCAGGCAGCATCCTCGTCCGTCAGAGAGGCACGAAGATCCATCCCGGCAACAACGTCGGCATCGGCGGAGACGATACGCTCTTCGCCCTCAAGGACGGCGTTGTCAAGTACGAGCGCAAGGGCAGAGACAGAAAGCAGGTCAGCGTATACTGATTTTTCAACCGAGCCGCGGCAGATGCCGCGGTTTTTTTGTTGCGTGGCGCAGGATCGCCTAGGGGTGTGACCCTTCCGACGGGCTATCGCCCGCCGCCGTCTTGGCGGCGCCAAGGCAGTGCGCCGCCTGCGGGCACGAAAAAATTGTGATTTGTCATATATTTTTTTGACAAGGTGCCGCGATAATCTTGCTTTTTTCGCGATATTGTGTTAGAATGTAACTATGGATTATGTCTCGCAGACAAACGGAGCCTATCTGCGCGATTTGCGGATTGAACACGGGGAAAAGCAGGACGAGCTTGCCAGGGCGATCCATGTCTCCCGTCAGCTGCTCTCCATGTGGGAGCGCGACAGGGCAAGGGCGACGGAATCGTCGCTTGCGGATATCGCCGCGCACTATCGCCTGAATGTGGATACGGTCATGGACGGCTACTTCTGTGCGCCGTCCGCAGAAGTGACGGCAGAGGACGCGGAGTCCGAAGAGGACGCAGCGCAGGAAACAGAGGAGGAGATCGCCGCAGCCGAGATATCGGCGGCGCCGCGCAGAGGCGTGCATCCGATCATGCGGACGGGGCTGATCACGGCGGTCGCTGTGGCGGTCGTATATGCGTTCGCGGCAGGCGTACTCTGGGGGATTGTGTTTCCACGGGCAGCAGATGGTGCAACGGTGCAAGCGATCGTTGTGGTCAACGTTCCGGTGCTTACAGCATGCCTGGCGGCGATCCTCATCTGCGTTTCTGCACTTGCGATGATTGCTCATTGGCTGTTGCGCAAAGTTTTGCGTCGCAATAAAAATCAGGAGGGATAAAACCATGTTGTCATTGTTGCTGGGCCTTTCCATGTTGGCTGCCACATTGCTGATGCCCGTGCAGAGCGCGCCGCAGACGCAGGAGACGTATGCCGCCGAGACCTGCGCCGTCGTCGCGGAGGAGCCTGCGCTCGCCGACATCCCCGAAGAGGTTAACGCTGAGCCCCGTCTCTTTACGCAGTACGCCGTCTCTCTGCGCGCGGACGACACCTATGTCTATGCGGTCGCAAAGAATAATTTTACCTTTCTTCCCTCAGTTGTCCCCGTGGGGATCCAGCTGTATTATTCGGACGAATATACCGAAGATCTTTCGGAAATGACCTATCATTCCTTTAATTTCACGGAAGACCTGAACATGGGGGAGGAGATCACCTGCCGCATGGAACACGATGTGACGCGGTGCTACCGGGCAGTCCTCCTCTATTGGAACGCGTCGGGTACGCGCTGTACGCTGGAATCGGCGTCCGGCATCTTTGACGAGAACGGAACACAGCTTCGCTGATCAACGCAAAAAAGAGCTGCCGCGGCGGCTCTTTTTGTTTGTATAAATCTTTGTTGCTGCCGTGCATTTTCGGGGAAATGACAGATAGCCCTTGCCAACGGGCGCAATTTGTGCTATAGTGTAACAGTGGAACTCATCGACTGCAAACCATATGCGCTCATGCGGGTGTGCGTGGCGCTCTCGGGCGGGCGGGACTCCGTCGCCCTGCTGCACGCGCTCAAAGCGGGGGGCGTCAGCGTTTCGGCGCTCACCTGCGGGCACGGCGTGCGCGCCGCGTCGGAGGATGATATCGCCTTCGTCCAACGGCTCTGCCGCGACTGGGGCGTG